>JBPOHH010000256.1:0-21167 GCA_052035765.1 Bacteroidota bacterium | reverse complement strand
AAATTACCGGACATTATGAAAGCCAAGTCCAAGCCGATTGAAGAGCGCGCGTCAGTTGCCGGTGGATCCCGCGTAGAGACCATCGCGATGGAATTACCACAATCAAAACGTGTGGGTAAAATATTAGGCGATACCGACGGTGACATTGCCGAACTCGTCAGATTACTCCACGAAGAAGCTAAAGTAATATAAACCAAACCATTAGGAATAAACAATGAGTACAATAGTAGTATTTTTAGAAGCAAAAGGGAATGAAGTAAAGCGTTCATCGCTTGAGGCAATTACCGCTGCAGTGCAAATTGCAGCAGGCGGTTCGGTTTTGGGAATTATTGTCGGCTCGGCAGCAGATATTGCTACAGCAGGAGCGTACGGATTACAAAGTTGTGCAGTCGCAAATCATTCTTTATTAAATAGTTATTCGTCAACTGCTGTAGCAGCTACTGTTGCTCAGTATGCCTCTAGTGTGGGCGCAAGCAGTGTTATTTTCCCGGCCACAGCTACCGGAAAAGAGCTTGCCCCTCGGGTGGCTGTTAAATTACAGGCAGGATTTATTCCTGATTGTGTGGCACTTGAAGCGCAGAATGGAACAATTATCGCATCTCGTCCGGTTTATGCAGGTAAGGCGAAAATATCTGCGAAAGTATCGACACCGGTAGGTGTTTACAGTTTACGTCCGAATGTCTTCACAGCGCGCAAGTTAGACGGTGCAGGTGCAGCAAGTGTACAGGAATTCTCACCGAACCTCACAGCTGATGACAGTAAAGTACAAGTCACATCGGTGATGCGCAACGAAGGTAAACTCGATGTATCCGAAGCAGATGTCATTGTCAGTGGTGGTCGCGGGCTCAAGGGACCGGAGAATTTCCATTTGGTTGAATCGCTCGGCAAAGCATTAGGCGCTGCAATCGGTGCTTCTCGTGCTGTTGTCGATGCCGGATGGAGACCGCATGGAGAGCAGGTCGGTCAGACAGGTAAAACAGTGTCGCCGAATTTATATGTCGCCTGCGGAATTTCCGGCGCGGTGCAACACTTGGCAGGAATGTCATCGTCGAAGGTCATTGTAGCAATAAACAAAGATAAAGATGCACCGATTTTTAAGGTAGCCGATTATGGTATCGTCGGTGATGTATTTGATGTCTTACCTAAATTAACAGCAAAACTCACGCATTAACCATCAATTATATGGCAAAAGTGCAATTAGAAGTATTGGGTCTGTCGGCAAACCCTGCGAGTAACGGTGCGTATGCTCTTATTCTCAAAGAAGTTGACGGTTCGAGACGTTTGCCGATCATCATCGGCGCACCTGAGGCCGGAGCAATTTACAATGAGCTTGAGGGTGTCAAGGCGCAGCGTCCGATGACTCATGATTTAATTAGAGACCTCCTTACCGCGCTTGATGCGTCGATTATCGAAGTCTGCATCAACGAGATGCGAGACGAGACATTCTACGCAAGTATCGTGCTTGACTCGACATCGCAAGAGGTGGATTGCCGTCCGAGTGACGCTATTGCAATCGCTCTTCGATGTAATGCGCCTATCTTTATTAATGAAGCGTTACTCGATGAAGTAAGCTTTCTTCCGGAAGGAATGAATGAAGATGAAGCAAGAGAAGGTGAGGAAGAAGAAGATGATGAATTGAAAGAAATTCGTCTAAAAGCAGAAAAAGTGGAAGAATCTGAAATGCTGACACGACCCAAATCTAAGCTTGAGCTAATGATGCACTACCTTGATAAAGCAGTGAAAGAGGAAGATTATGAACGTGCTGCTCAATTGCGCGACGAGATATCAAAGTTGAAAAGCAACTAATTTTTGTGTGTGTATTTTCGACTTTTTCCTTATTTTTGCGCTCCCAAAATGTGCCGAAGTAGCTCAGCCGGTTAGAGCAATGGAATCATAATCCATGTGTCGGGGGTTCAAGTCCCTCCTTCGGTACTCAAAAAAAAAGCGATTTCGTTTGAAATCGCTTTTTTTGTTGATAGTAATTATCCCGCCTAAGAAAAATTTCCGCTTGATGTGCGCATAATGAAGTAAATTACCGCCCGCCCGAAATCGAAATCCGTATATCCAATCCGACTTGAGTGGTACTGAACCCCGGCGTCGATGCTCCTTCATTAATTGTGCCTTCATACCGGAAAAAGAGTCTTGCCGTCACGCGATTACTCATTGAATACCGTGCGCTTGGCTCTATGGTGATATTCGTCGTACCGTCGATACGTTGACCATTCGGGTCCGAGAGCTTGAGGATGTCGTAGTTTGCACGTTGATTGCGCTTGTACGAACCTAAAAACGCGAATTCCAAATCATTTTCGAGGTCAATTCCAAGCAAGGCGAATTTAAAGCCACGACGTGAGTAGGTGCCTTGTATCGATAATTCACTTGAGGATTCTCTTGAAATATTCGACGTAGCCGAGAGAAGGGAATACGATGTCTTGGTATTATATCGCACCGTACCTGTCAGTGTACCTTTGAGCTTGGTCTCATCAAAGCTCATCGTCAGACCAATCAGTGGCTGGAAGCCAAGCTGTACCTGCTGACCATCGACAAAACGTCCGTTGTCGGTGATTCTGGCGTTTTCCTGATAAGTTGAGGTGTAATTATGTTCGAGGGCAATACGACGAGCAATTCCCCCAAATAAACCCCATTTCTCAATCCCATCCCAGCGGAATGCCCAGTTCACACTCGGCATGATTTTACGAAGTGCTGCCGGAAGAAATGCAAATGACTCCAGGCCATCATGGAACGATTCAGAGAGAGCATTGGTAATAAGTTGATTTCTTTTGACGGTGTCATTTCCGGCTTGTGCAAGAATTGCCGGTTGCTTTGATAAATAGAGGTCAATGACATGCTCAATTGAATTGTCGAGCGGAGCTAAAAAGAGAAACTTCGGCAGGCTTAAATACGTGCGGCTGTAAGTCTGTATAATGGTGACATTAGAAAAACTTTGTTCACCGTTAGAATCGGTAATGACAGTTTGATTTTGATTAAATCCGAACTGTGACTTCCAGGTAAGATCAAGATTAGCTCCTTCCCAGAGCTGACGGCTGGTGCGGAATTCAATATTAGAAGCTTGATTATAATTTTCCGGTAAGACAGAGTTTGGTGGACGCAGACCCTTTTCGGTATCGAAGCCAAAAAATGGAAATTTCGAACTTCCTCTAAGTGAAAATCCACCATGAGGACTACCCACTAAGCCAAGCTGATAGGCTGCTGAAGGGCCCCACATATCGTTTTGACCCAGACCAAATATTCCACGCCATTGATTAGTAAGACCATTACCTCCGAAAAGTCCGGGATTGCGTGAAATGTTGTCCTGCTTGAACGTGAGCTTAATCTCATCAAAATCGAGAAAAATTGCTTTGAAGACATTTCCGACTGTGCCGAAAAAAGAACTGGTTGTATCTTTTTTCCCAAAGCTGACACCGAACCATTTATCGCTCATTATCCTCAACTGAAGGCGTGAGCTCAGGGTAATATTGCTTTGTACCGTACCGTATTTAACAGCATCACGCAGTACCGGATCAGGTTGTAGGGGATCTCTCCATTCGTACTTTGCAATGTATGAACCAGTATTATCGAGATACGTATTGAGACCCCAAATATCCGGAAGCCGTGGTCTGAAATTAATAGTGAAATTTTGAATATGCGACCCGTCATCACCTAAATGGAGGAGTCTGCCATTGCCTAAAATCATCATTTTGGAGAGCTCATTACCTGTTCGTTGGCGGCCAAATTCATCTACTTCGAGTGGAGCTAAGGTGCTTGCAGTCGTAAAGTTATAATCGATAACAGGGCTGAGGAAGCCATTTTCAGCCAGCTTCCAGGAGAATTGTGCGGTTCGTTGGGCAGTAAAGTCGCGCACTACCGGACTTGGAAACTCCAAGAAGCGGGATTGTTCGGTCGTTCGGCCGCGTTTTAAATCGAGATTAGTACTAAAGCTGGTCGGTAAAAAGTTGATTTTCCAATTCTTATAGGTACCAATGATCGGTACTTTTTCACTCCAAGTCAGGGGTTCAACGGAGATAGGAGGAAGGTTGAGTGAATAAGCAAGTGTAAGATGCCATTGCCACTTAAATCGCTCTATGACAACGGGAGAACGTTCAAAGGTTTGAGAATAATCGTAGCCGATTGTTACTTTGTTGAATGTTTCTTTCACGAGCCAATGTTGAATCGGTATCCCTAGTTTCACGCCGGACATTGCCCATTGATCCTGCACGCGCAATGTTTCCGAACGTGTTGTTACGGCATCTGCTACACTTTGCGCTTCTTCGGGAGATTTACCCTGACTAATGGCACGGTTATACTGGTTTTTGGCAGCATCTTCTATTTGAACGTCACTTTGCGCCTCGAAAATTGGCTTTTCATATGTTTCGGAGTGAGTAAAACTAATCGGTAATCTCGTTTCTTTAAATGCATTCGGCAGAAATTTTTCGAGTGTTCCCTGCATCTGCACACTGAAATTAGTACTCTGAATACGATTCCCGAAGCGCTCTTCCAATCGGTGGAAATTAGGGTTGGATCGTGAGAATGTTCCAATGACCGAACCTAAATCAGCCAACTTGAGCTCGGCACTTCCTATAGCAGACCAATCGACAGAACTTTCCGGGTCGAGGAGGCGTAATTCGTTGACCCACATAGTAGTTGTCAAGTCGTTGGGGAATCTGGCAGATGGGTTAGATATCCCAAAACCTAGAAACATAACTTTCGTGAGTGTGGGATTACCGCGAATTACATAGCTGGCCAGGGGATCACCGCTAACCGGGAACTGCTGACGCTCATTTTCACGTGCCGGGTCACGAATTCCTTTGATGGCTGTCAGTTCGGTCAAGGGTATTGCAAGATCCTGCCAATTACGCAACAGCGGGCGTCTGTATTCATAATAATTCGCAGAGTCAATACCGAAACGAATAAAAGCATAAGCCGAAGGAACAGCACCGACCGGTATGTTGTCCGGCATAGATCCGTCACCATGAATGAAAAATTTCAATAACTTATAATTAAATATGTCGGTTTGGCGAAGTACACGGACTGCCATACGCTCATCATTGTAGCGAAGATTACGAACACGTACAGCCAGTGATTGTTCGTTGAGGCGAATGTCCTGATTGGGGTCAGTATTTAAAAGTCGTGGACGCTGTACGCCAGGTGGAACGGTATAATAATCGGGAGCGTTACTGTTTTCTTCAACATTAACAAACGCTACACTGAGTATACTATCCGAAGGAGTGACATTTGATTGGAGATTGTTGGAGCGCTGCCACTGTGAGCCGGTGAATCTCCAGTCTGCAATTTCAGCAGTTAAATACCCACCTTTATACCAAACCCTCACATACTGGATGTTTGAAAATGATGGGTTGCCGACGACTCTTTGAGGTCTGCGGATAGGTATACGGTAGAGGCGCCAGTTGGAACATCCGCCTTCACCAGCTATTTGGGGATTGGTCACCGGATTCGCATCGAGATTGACTTCATAGCTGTAGTAGCTATTGTCGAGAGCAATTGTTTGTCCGTTGTTGGTATTGAGAATTTCTTTATCCGGGAACTGACCCAGCTCAGCCTTGCTGGCATTGCCTTCGTAGTTATTATACTTTTTAAAATCATCCGGTTGTTGTTCAGTGACACTTCGCTTAAAATCAAAATCATAATCATCATGTGCCGGATCTTCTTCCTGATTTAATGGAAAGGGATAGACCACTTTCTCCTGGGCATTACTGAGGGTATCGATACCGACATCCTCGCCCGGATCTATGACGTTATTGGGAATCGGACTGGCTACGGTAAAACCATCTTCGGTATTAAGTGCTTGATTCGGAATGATATCTTCACTAATCTGTCCCAGATCGATAAACATCTTGGTGCCGGCTTCACGATTAGTAACATTCATCATAATTTCAATGAAATCTATGTTTTCATTGTCAAAATTGGTGTTAAACTGAGAAAAGAGGCGCATCATACCGCCCCAGATTTTATCTTTATTGGTCGTCACATAATCCAAATACTTTGTCGAATCCTGAGCCCATGCAGGGTTGGTTCTATCGACATATTCTGGGTTTTTATTGTAGATACCACGTTCGTAAGGATTAAAAACTATCTTTAAATCATTAATATTTGATCGGCCTTGGACAATCGAACGGTTAGGATAGACACATTCCTGAGGAGTACGGCCCAGGAAGTACTGGAACCAGTTGGTTTTGCCTCTAAAGTAAGAATTCAGGCGTGAAGTGTCATCAATAAAGAGTGTAGAATCAATGGGTTGAGACGAATGTGACCACTGTGAAGGTGACAGCCCAAGTGATATATAGCGTTGTGCACCTTCGAAATCGTCGAGATAGGCAACAGGTGATTCATTATCGGAGGCAACATCAGAGAGACGCTTATTGGGAGTAGGGAGCATCGCTGCGATTTCGCCTTTAAGCTTGAGGTAGGACTTGTCTTTGGTATCGAGAAAAGGTAATGCATCGAGAGCTTTCGTGAGCCACGGAGCATCTAAGTTCAGTGATCCGTCAAAACCGATCATGGAGTTCGACACAGGTTCATCGCCAAGTCTGACACGATCGAGCACAAGTGATTGATTAAACAGCATGAAGGTCATACCAATACTACTTTGCACCGTTCTACGCTTCAATATGTCCATATCCGCCCGTAGACCGACGAGGGTGCGTGTCGCCAGATTAAACAAATCCTGCTGCTCGTATTCGATCCCGAGATTTGCATTGGGAAGAGTTGCTCTCGCATTGGTCAGAGTTACTTGTCCGGTGTAGTATTCAACATAATAGTCCGTGTTTTCGCGGAGAGCCACTCCGTCAAGGGTGACTTTTACGCTACCCGGTGCGAGATTAAAAGCGCCCAGAGAGATTCGATTACCCGTGGAAGAGGCATTACCGGTCGCTTCTCCTGAAATAACAAATCGGTCACGACCGGTCTGAAGTCGGGCTACCTCGATCGTTGTATCGTATACTGCGTCGAATACATATTGTTCGGCTATCTGAGGATTTCCTTTGACGGTGAAATAGTCGCGTAATCCTTGTCTGAAAGGTTCGACGCTCGGGAAAATAATCTCACCGCGAACTGCATTAAAAAAAGGTGAGGTTTGAGAAGCTTGAGGTTGTGGATTCTGTTGACCACTGACAGGGAGCTGCTGCTGCTGTTGAGACTGAGTAATCTGTGTCGCTGTAATATCAAAAAGTCCGTCCGGCTTTTGTTCGCCGGAGTTATTATTCACCTGATCAACCCGGAGCACTGTTAACACTTTTTCGCTTGTACCAGGCAGAACGTCCGACGAATCGTTATTGGGGCGTAAATACCATACATTAATCTTTGCATCAGAAGTGTTTACGTTACTTTGACCAATAGAATAAATATTCTTCATTTGTCGTGACCAAAGCGTTTTGAAACTCGGCTGAAGTCCTTGAATGCTAATAAGTTTGAGGATTAATGTATCTTTTGGACTTCTATTCGCAGCCGGTGTACCATACAGCAAGTCATCATCGGGCGAGAGGACGTTCCGGTTGTCAATTCTGTACGAAACCGCATAAGTACGTTCATTTCTCAGATTGAACACAGTAAGACGTCCAAGACTTTTATCATAATCATATCTGCTTTTATCCAATTGTGAAAATCTACCCCTTGCAATCTGTCCGGCAGTAATAGTACCGTATTTTTTCGAATCAGGATACCGGGTTCCAATCGGAATTGGTTCTAACTCGGCGTACGCTATTGCTTCTGTCGCTTGCGTGGCTGTCACATCACCGGTTGATTCCCAGACTTCAATTTCCTTAATTTGATATTGCAAAGCATCATTAGGTATGACGGGAGTAGAATTCTTATAATACTCAGTATAAATACGCTTATAAACAGTATCTAAGAAAAAGTGATTTCGTGCATAATCATAGGCGCGAATCTGAAATTGTTGTTTGAGCGCTCCGCCACCTCGAACCTGTACGAATTTACGTTCACCTCGCCGTTGGGATGCTACTGATTTAAGGAAGAGCGGTCCGAACTGAAAATCTGCCCGAACTCCAAAGAGCGATTGTCCGCCGCCAATGAGCGTCGATGGAACGGGAAACTGTATATTACCCAGCTCGACTCGCTTAATAATATCATCATCATTGCCACTGAAGCCTATATTAAATCTATTGTTGAGTTCGAAAGTCTGCCTAGTATTCCAATCAACACCAAGCTTCAGCTTATCGCCAATCTTTCCACTGACATTCAGATTAATATCCTGCGAAAAAATCGGACCAGACTGCGTCTGTCCGAAAGCGGAAGTCGAGCCGAGATTCTGAGAATCCCACCGCCAGCCGGCACGAACATTGACATCACCGGTAACATTGATACTAATCTCAGGCTTACCGAAAATACCAAAGATTGGGTTCGGAGGGAAGGGGATGCTGAGTCCATCCAATTCACCGAGAATACTGCTCAGTCCTGAACGTGACAGAGCTTTCTTAAGGTCATAGGATGCAGTCAGTGAGTCCCATATTCGCCGTCTCTCCTTCTCTCGTCTGTACACCAGATAGTCATCCAACGATAAAAAACTGGGAGAAGCTGTCTCAATACCATACCACGATTCTCGTTGAGAAAAGCTCGTACCGGAAGTGTCTATTTTGGAAGTAATTTTATATCCTGCCGGTAGCGCCGGACGCTTAGTACCATACTGTGAGGGAAGAATTGAACCGCGAAAAAGTGGTGGTGGGTTGAATATCGGATGCTGACGGGTACTATCTTGGGGGGTATCTGCCGGAACAGTATACACAAGCTCAGGTATGGCAAAAGGCATGTGAAGAGACAACAACGTAAGATCACTCAGGGCGAGCTCTGCTGCTGTAGTCTCGGAATGTGCAAACAACGCGATTAATACTATAACACTACACAAAGCAACATGAACGGCATGAGTGCATAGCCGCAGGTGCCGAATGGGAAGTACCATTAGTCCTACAAAGAAAAATGAAACGAATTTCGAGTAACACAAAAACCGTATCGTTGGAACAAATGGCGGCTCACAGAAAGTGCGAATAAACTGAATGAAGAGTAGGATATGACTACTGACTGCAAAAGTACGTTCTACAATCACCATACGCAAGAAAAATTTTCATTCAGGAGGATTTTATAGTGAATTAGGTGAGCTGAAACCTTCTCAGACTTGAGTTTTCACTATATACACAGCAGGATTCAGACAAAATACCTCACTGTGGAACGGTGCAGTACGTCGGCAAAAGCCAACAAGGCAATAATCAATCGTTCATCAAAGAACAACCGGTTCAAGTACCGTTAGAGTATTGGAATACTACTAATAATGTCGTCATTGTACACCTGAGATACATACAATATCAAAGTACTGTTGCGAGAAAGATTCCATAGAAATTGGTGTCGGTAACGCCCGCTTTTGTATTTTTGCAGACCAAGTCAACTATCCAAAAATCCTCTCGAGAATCTCGTACTATGCCCGAATTTGTACATCTTCATAATCATACTCATTACTCATTATTAGATGCTGCCTGTACGCCCGATCAGCTAATCAATGCTGCAAAAGAGGATGGACAGAAAGCACTTGCACTCACCGATCACGGTGTGATGTTCGGCTGCTTTGAATTCTATAAAAAAGCCAAAAAAGCCGGAATCAAGCCCATCTTAGGATGCGAAGTCTATATCGCAAACGGCAGTAGATTCGATCGTGGCGCAGGAAAAGCAGCGACCAAAAAGCGAAATTATTTCCATCTTGTTTTGCTTGCAAAGAACGACATAGGCTATAAAAACCTCATGAAG
This sequence comes from Bacteroidota bacterium, assembly GCA_052035765.1. GTDB lineage: Bacteria > Bacteroidota > Ignavibacteria > Kapaibacteriales > UBA961 > JADJXV01. The sequence continues at coordinate 11,405 of JBPOHH010000256.1, read as the reverse complement.
CTCACCACTCTCGGTCACACCGAGGGATTCTACTACCGCCCGAGAATCGATACCGACCTCCTCGAAAAACACCATGAAGGACTAATAGCTCTCTCTGCATGCCTCGCCGGGGTTATCAACGCGCCACTGCTCGCCGGAGACTATGAGACAGCCCGCAAAAATGCTATATGGTATAAGAATCTTTTTGGCGATGATTTTTATATAGAGCTACAGGACCACGGGCTCGAAGGTGACGAAATTGTACTTGCTCAAGCACCGCGCCTTGCCGAAGAATTAGGCATCAAGCTCATTGTGTCGAATGATTGTCATTATATCAAAAAAGAACATGCCGTCGCGCACAATGTACTGCTCCATATCAAGGATTCCGGGCTCAAAGGGGTGAATAATATCCATGAATTACGTTATGGAAAGCCGGAAATGTACTTTAAGTCATCGGAGGAAATGTCTAAAATTTTCAAAGACTTCCCTCAGGCATTTGAGAATACGTTGGAAGTCGCAGAAAAATGCGATGTGACCCTGAAGTCAGACATAAAAATGCCCACTTTTCCGATACCGCCGGAGTCTAAAGCAACCACACTGGAAGAATATCTGGAGGAATTAACATATGCAGGACTCGAACGCCGGTATCCGATTCAAACTGCCGAAGTGCTTGATCGGGTGAAGTTCGAGCTCGGTGTCATCAAACGGATGGGATACGCCGGGTACTTTTTGATTGTCCAGGATTTTATCATCCAAGCACAGAAAAAAGGCGTTCGGGTTGGACCCGGTCGGGGGTCGGCTGCCGGCAGCGTCGTGGCGTATGCCCTTGGAATTATTAATGTTGACCCAATAAAATACGATCTTCTCTTCGAACGCTTCCTCAATCCTGACCGTGTATCGATGCCCGATATTGATATTGACTTCAGCGATGACAAACGCGACGTGGTCATCGATTATGTGAAGGAAAAATATGGTGAGAAGTCAGTTGCGCAGATTATTACCTTCGGAACACTTTCAAGTCGCGCCGTGCTCAAAGATGTTGGACGTGTGCTGGGTGTGCCGCTCTCGACTATTAACTCCATCACCGAGAAAATACCGGTGTTTCAGGGAAAAGTCACGAAGATTAAAGAAGCCATGGAGTTACCTGACTTACGCTGGGTCAAAGAATCCGACGATCCAAAACTAAAAGAGCTCATCGAATATGCTTCGACGCTCGAAGGAATGGCAAGGAATTCATCTCTCCATGCCGCCGGAGTGGTGATTGCTCCCGGCGATATTAATGATTTCGTTCCGCTGTATAAATCCGGAGATTCAGGACTCGCCACCCAATATACGATGAAAGATCTCGAGGATGCAGGTCTGCTGAAAATGGACTTTTTGGGACTCAGAACGCTGTCAATTATCGATAATACTCTTGAGCAGATTAAGCGCAATCATGGACTTACTATTGACTTAGACACTATCGACCTTGAAGACAAGCTTACCTATGAAATGCTCGGAAAAGGCAAAACACAGGCAGTGTTTCAATTCGAATCCGGCAAGATGCAGGAGTCTCTTATCAAGCTCAAGCCCACCGACCTCGAAGATTTAATCGCGATGAATGCGCTCTATCGACCCGGGCCGATGGAGAATATTCCCGACTTTATCGATCGTAAACATGGTCGCAAGCAGATAGAATATATCCACCCCGTGATGGAGAAATGCCTCAAGAAGACGTACGGTATTATTGTCTATCAGGAACAGGTGATGCAGCTTGTACAGGATATTGCAGGGTTTACCCTCGCACAGGCAGACTCAATCCGGCGCGCAATGGGGAAGAAAGATGCTGCCGAAATGCTGAAACTGAAAATTCAATTTATCGAAGGCGCAGAAGGCAAGGATATTCCCAAAAAAATCGCGGAGGAAATTTTTGAACTCTTGATCAAATTCGCCTCCTACGGTTTTAACAAGTCTCACTCGTGCGCGTATGCGTATCTTGCATTTCAGACCGCCTGGCTTAAAGCGCATTATACGGCAGAGTTTTTGGCGGCAAACATGACGGCCGAACTCAATGACCTTGACACTATTGTAGCTTTAATTGATGAAGCCAAGGCATTCGAAATTAACACGCTCCCGCCGGATGTGAATAAGTCGGTCGCGACATTTATGGCAATCGATTCGCAAAATATCGTATTTGGGCTCGCAGGAATCAAAGGAGTCGGAATTACTGCAGTTGAGTCTATTATCAAAGCCCGGGAAGAAAAGCCCTTTACATCATTTTTTGACTTTGCAGCCCGATGCGACAGTAAAGTAATTAATCGCCGCGTTCTTGAGGCGCTCATTTCTTCCGGTGCCTTTGATTCACTCAAGATTGGTCATCGCGCGCAACTCTTTGCAGCAATTGATTCTGCGTTGGAATTTGCCAAAAAATCAGGTGCAGTGCAAAGTGATACGAATAGTATGTTTGGAGGCGGAGTCGTCGAGCTCGACGTAGTCGAACCAAAACTCCCGACAATTCCCAATTGGAGTGAGACCGAGCGATTAGAGAAAGAAAAGGAAGTACTGAACTTCTATCTTAGTGGACACCCGCTCATGAAATACCGTCCTCACTTAGCATCGTTTTCGACGCTGATGCTAAATAAAAAAGATAGTCCGTTGATCGGTAAACCGGTGCGATGCTGCGGGTTAATTACTGCTGTCCGAACTCGGCTCGACAAAAAAGAACAAACCATTGCATTCGTGATGATTGAGGATTTCTATGGCAAGGCAGAGTGTATATTTTGGAGTGATGCGTATAAAAAATGGGGGCAATACCTGAAAGAAGATGCCGTAGTCCTCGTACGTGGTAAGTCCGAACTCAATGCCGATGCCCTCAAAATTATCGTCGAAGAAGTCATTCCGATCGAAGAAACAGTGCCCAAATTTGCCAAAGGGTTTAATATTTCAATTAATAGTTCGACGGTAACGGTAGCAGAAATAGAAAAAATTAAAAAGCTCTGCGTAGCAAAAAATGACAGTAAAATAGTGTTTTCGGTGATGGAAGACGGCAATCGCCGCTCTCAGTTCTACGCGCCGGCAAAGTTGCCCGTCAATCAGGAGTCCACCAATGCATTGACACAGATATTCGGTCCGAATAATGTTCGTTTTGTGCTTGAATAATTTCAGTTTGTCCTTGATATTCATTCATTTATGGTCAGTATTATTATAATTTCCTACAATACAAGCCGGCTGACCCTGAATTGCATACGTTCGATTTACAAAACCTATCCCGAAGGTGAAATTGTCGTCGTTGATAATCGCTCACCGGATGATACCGTGCAGCAAATAGAACGGGAATATCCAAAGGTCAGAGTCGTTGTCACCCCGGAAAATAAGAGTTATTCGAATGCGGTGAATATCGGTATGAATGCCACAACTTCTGAATATTCAATAGTTTGCAATGCAGATGTTGAGTTTTTTGAGAAGTCAATTGAGCGTTTGGTGGGTTTTTTACAAACACATCCCCGTGTCGGAGTTTGCTCTCCGCAACAGCAATTTCCTGACGGCTCATGGCAATACAGTTACGGTTCGTTGCCGAGTATCCGTGTAGCCCTGACCGACATGATACTTTGGTATGGCATCACCGATGCATTAAAAAAATGGTCGTACAAGCGCAATCGATTATTTATGCAACCGCGGAAAGTAGGATATTGCGATGGAGCCGTGCTTGCGCTTCGGCGCTCAGCGTATGATGAAATAAGCGGTTTTGATGAGAATTTCACGTTCTATGCCGAAGAAGCAGACTTCTGCTGTCGTCTGCATTCCCATGGATGGGGAGTGTATTTCGAACCATCGGCGACTGTCATGCATATCCGCGGGGCGAGCTCCGGTGCAGAAATGAACCTTTCCGAACGTGCGATTCGCAAGCTCGTGGCATCGAAAGTACAGTACATACAGAAGCATTTCAATGCATTTCATCTCTATTGGTTTATTCGGTGTGAAATTCTTAATTATGATATTAAAACGATTCTAAGCACATTGCTCCTTGTGGTGCGGGCATCGCAGGGGCTGAAAGCAAAACATAAAATGTTCAAAGATTTAGCGCGATTTTACAGGGAAGTACGCTGATTATTCTCACTTATCTCAATTTATATGAAAGAATTAAATAGTACAGAAGTGCCGATTGAACGTGCCATCGCCGTCTCGGTAGGGCGTAAGGGAAGTGACCGTACGATGGCGCTTGACCATCTCGACGAACTCGCTTTTCTGGCAGAGACCTGCGGAGCCGATGTGATCGCCAAAATGTATCAGGAATTGGACAAGCCAAGCGGCGCGACGGCGATAGGTAAGGGGAAAGTATTGGAAATTAAAGAGCTTATTGAAGAGAATAATGTCACGCTTGTTATTTTCGACGATGACCTTACGCCGGTACAAGTGCGGAATTTAGAACGTGAACTCGAAGTGAAAATCCTTGATCGGAGCGGACTTATTCTCGACATTTTTGCCTCCCGCGCACGCTCGGCTGAGGCAAAAACTCAGGTCGAGCTTGCGCAATTACAGTATCTCTTGCCCCGCCTGACCCGACTCTGGACACACCTTTCAAAGCAGCTCGGCGGTATTGGAACGAAAGGTCCCGGGGAAACGCAGATTGAGACAGACCGGCGGCTCGTGCGCGATAGAATTGACTTGCTGAAGGATAAATTACGTACTATCGCCACGCAGCGGCACGAACAGCGCAAGTCGAGGGCCAATATGGTGAAATTCGCACTTGTCGGCTATACTAATGCCGGTAAATCCACCCTTATGAATGCCTTGACGAGCTCGGGTGTGTATGTCAAGGATCAATTGTTTGCCACGCTTGATACTACCGTACGTTCACTTGAATTACCCAATGGCCGCCAATCAGTTATTTCGGATACGGTTGGGTTTATACGAAAATTACCCACACATCTTATCGCATCTTTTCGCAGTACGCTTGCAGAAGCAGCCGAGGCGGATGTGCTGCTTCATATTGTGGACTCGTCACATCCTGCATTCCGCGAACAAATCGCCGTCGTCAATCAAACGCTTGATGATCTGGAAATCGGTTCAAAATCAACCCTTCTCGTCCTCAACAAATGTGATGCAATTCCGATCGAAGAACGCAATCAGCTCGAAATTGAATTCCCGACAGCAATCCTGATTTCAGCCGAAAAAGGGCTCTTTTTAGATGTTCTCAAGCAGGCAATGCAACAGTCGGCTGAACGTGGAAGTACGACACTCACGTTGTTAATACCTTACTCAGAAATGAACTTGCAGAAAATTATCTATGAGTCCGGTGAAGTGCATTCTCGTCTTGATGGTGACGATGGCAGCACCATTGAGATCACGGTACCGCATGACAAGAAAGAACGCCTGATGAGACTCTGTGGACAGTATGTTCAATGAAATTTGCACCTCGGTTATTGTGCTGAACTGCTATATATTCAAGGTGGTTGCGTCGTTGTGGTATATTCCGTGCCCCTTACAGGTTCGCATGCGGTGTGTGGTGGATTCTCTGTTCATTCATACGTAAGTCTTTCCCGAATAAGCAATGTTGATTCCACAAAAAGTCAATCCCCAAGAGTACACTCGGTGTATATCTTTGATATTCCTGTAGAGATACGCATTTACAGGAATTACCCTCCGAATCTTTGTTTACGTGCCTGAATTTAAGTAATTTTGCGCCTTCTCAAAATTAACCCTCTCAATATTTCCTACATTTCCAGAAAGACAACGCTATGTCCTACACGAAGCTGACGCCCCCGACAAACGGTGAGAAAATTTCCGTTAATTCCGATGGAACATTGAACGTTCCCAATAATCCAATTATCCCGTTTATCGAAGGTGACGGTACAGGTGCCGACATCTGGGCGGCTTCGGTGAGAGTAATCGATGCAGCAGTCGAAAAAGCGTATAACGGCACCCGTAAAATCGAATGGTTCGAAGTGTATGCCGGTGAAAAATCAAACGATGTCTATGGTCCAAACACATGGCTTCCGGAAGACACACTTACGGCAATTAGAGAATATATTGTTGGAATTAAAGGTCCGCTCACGACGCCTGTCGGTGGTGGAATTCGTTCAATTAACGTTGCCTTACGTCAGCTTATGGACTTGTATGTCTGCCTTCGCCCTGTTCGCTGGTTCGATGGTGTGCCGTCTCCCGTTAAGCGTCCTGACCTCGTTGATATGGTAATTTTCCGTGAGAATACCGAAGATATTTATGCGGGAATTGAATTCCAGGCTGGTACACCGGAAGCAACCAAAATGCTCGAATTTTTGCAAGAGAATTTCCCGGCAATGGCGAAAAAGATTCGTTTTGGTGCTGAAGCTCCTACCGAAGTTGGAATTGGTATCAAGCCGGTCTCTGTCCCGGGCACCAAACGCCTCGTTCGCGCCGCCCTCCGCTACGCGCTCAGCCAAGGCCGTAAAAACCTCACCATCGTTCACAAAGGTAATATCATGAAATTTACCGAAGGCTCATTCCGTGACTGGTCGTATCAGCTTGTGCGTGATGAATTTAGCGACGTCGCTGTTGGCTGGGATGATTGCAATGGCAATCCGGGCGATAAATTACTCGTGAAAGATGTGATTGCCGATGCATTCTTACAACAAATCCTCACCCGTCCTGCTGAATATGATGTGATCGCCTGTATGAATCTCAACGGTGACTATATCTCCGACGCTCTCGCAGCACAAGTCGGCGGTATCGGTATCGCGCCGGGCGCAAATATCAATTATGACAACGGGTATGCAATTTTTGAAGCAACCCATGGTACAGCTCCGAAATACGCAGGACTTGATAAAGTCAATCCGGGTTCGGTCATTCTCTCCGGTGAAATGATGCTCCGCTATATGGGGTGGAATGAAGCAGCAGACCTGATTATCAAAGGAATCAATGGCGCAATTGCCGCAAAAACGGTTACCTACGACTTCGCCCGACTCATGGATGGCGCAACGGAAGTGAAATGTTCGGAATTCGGCAGTGCGGTGATCGGGAAGATGTAAGTTGAAGTAGTATTCGCTATATATCATACAATGGAAGACGTTACAACAGAACTACTTTTACTTTAATTTCATTTTAGCTATCCTGTGACACATAAAACAAAATTTATCTTTATTACCGGTGGTGTATTATCTTCCCTCGGCAAAGGAATCGCTTCTGCATCGCTTGGTCTACTCCTGAAAAGACGGGGCCTGAGCGTGACGGTCATGAAACTTGACCCCTATATCAATATCGACCCCGGGACAATGAGCCCGCATCAACATGGTGAAGTGTATGTCACTGATGACGGCGCCGAAACAGATCTCGATCTCGGACATTATGAACGCTTTCTCGATATTTCGACGTCACGGAGTAATAGCGCTTCGGCCGGACAAGTATATTTCGAAGTAATTCAACGTGAACGCCGCGGACATTATCTCGGGAAAACCGTGCAGGTGATACCGCATATTACCGACGAAATTAAACGTCGCATGACCTTATTCGACAAGCAGGTTGACGTAGTGCTTATTGAAATCGGCGGCACGGTCGGCGACATTGAATCGCTTCCATTCCTCGAAGCTGTTCGGCAGATTTGCCATGAGCGGGGAAGTCGGAATACTCTGAATATACATCTTACGTATGTACCGTATATCAAGTCCGCCGGCGAACTCAAGACGAAGCCCACACAACACTCCGTGAAAGTGCTGATGGAGGTCGGGATCAGACCCGATATTCTCCTTTGCCGCACCGAACAAAAGCTCAACAAAGAAGTACGTTCCAAGATCGGACTCTTCTGTAATGTCGAGGAAGACTCCGTCATCGAAGCCCTTGATGCAGAAACAATTTATGAAGTTCCGATGTCACTTGCCAAGCGCAGCTTGGATGATATCGTGCTCCGTAAATTACATGTCAAAACGCCCGAACTCGAAATGGAAACCTGGACGAAATTCGTGCATCGTATCAAAAGTCCGAAGCATGAAGTAACTATCGGACTCGTCGGGAAATACACGCAAGTACAGGATTCGTACAAAAGTATTCTGGAAGCATTCATTCATGCCGGCGCGATTAATAATACGAAGGTGAACGTGCGGTGGCTCGATTCAGAACACATCACAGCAGAAAACGCGGCAGAACTCCTCCACGGCTTGGATGGAGTCTTGGTTGCACCCGGATTCGGTTCGAGAGGGATCGAAGGCAAGCTTCACGCCCTCAAGCTCATCCGTGAAAATGGCATTCCATTCTTCGGTATTTGCCTCGGAATGCAATGTGCGGTAATTGAATTTGCAAGGAATGTCTGTGGCTTAAGTGACGCCAATTCCAAGGAATTCAAAAAAACGAAGAATAATGTGATTGACCTGATGCCGGATCAGCGTAATGTGACCGACAAAGGCGGCACGATGCGTCTTGGTGCCTATCCATGCGTGCTCAAAAAGGGAAGTCATGCGGCGGCAGCGTATGGTTCGGAGTTCATCAACGAACGCCACCGCCATCGCTATGAGGTCAACAACACATACCGTAGAACGCTTGAAGAACACGGTATGATTCTCAGCGGACTCTCGCCGGACACGACGCTTGTCGAAATCATCGAGCTTCCCAATCATCCGTGGTTCGTGGGTGTGCAGTTCCACCCGGAATTAAAATCCCGCGCCGTGAGCGGACATCCTCTCTTCATCGCATTCATCAAGGCAGCATTGAGTCGGAAAAATGCAGGGAAAGATGAGTGAAATTGCGAATAGATACCGCATAGGGAACAAAAATAGCCGGGTAGGTAGTTTAGAGTGAATTGATAAAAACTCTACACAATTCTATCAAATCAACGACAAAAGGGTCACAACATGAAAACCCTCCTTTTGCTGATCCTCCTCCTAACGTCAAGTAGCCTCTCACTCGTTGGACAAACCAAAGTGTGGGAGGCGACTTCGCCGACCACCATCGATTATCTTGCGATTTCCCAGGATGGTTCGACTCTTGCAAGTCTTTCCAAAGGATCACTGTATGTCTGGCGAAAAGATTCAAACTCTTACGTAAAATTCGTTATGATAAACTACAATTCGCCTCCCGTTATTTCCAAAAACAATGATACTGTATATTGTCTCGGAATCGTGAATTCAATACATGGAATATATGTGGTTCCTCTACATGATGATACAGTTTACTTTCGACCATTAAAGGAGTTGCCAAATAATCTAAATGGTGGACTATTTACTGTTAACCCTACCTTCAGATTCTTACAACCCACACAGGATTCTTTATCATTACTCTTTGGATATTCTTATACGGTCATTACAATCACTTCTGCGACATTCAGTCGAGGTAGAGTAGGCATTCTTAACGTGGATGGAGTACAAACAAAGGAACTTGTCGGTGAAGTAGTAGAACAATTAAGCTCAAATATTTCAACGAATCATGTAATAGCGTCAGGGAAATCACAGGATGTACCGCAACGAAGTACTCCCACCGTGAATCCATATACGAAGGCAATTTCGTTAACCACAAACAAAGCAGTGCTTTCTTTACCATCTTATTTTTCAAGTGTAAGTGTATGTCATGACACAAATTACATAATACTCGACCATTCCTTATATCACGTACCCACAGGCGATTATGTACGAAATCTCACAACTCCTGAAACAGGGAATTATCATTCGTGTTCAGATAATTACGACTTTTATATTACTGTAAAAGGGGATTCATTATTTGTACTACGCTACGATGATGATACTCCAATACTAACAATTCATTGTGAAGGAAAGATATCAGCTTGTCAGCTCAGCGCAGACAGTCGAAGAATTGTAGTAGTTACAAATTCGAAATTACTAACTGTTTATAATCTACCGGAAGTACAACAGGCGAAGCTTCATGCTGATTTCACTTCAGACTATACTTCAACTTATAAAGGCGGTAGTATTCAGTTTCGCAACAATTCTTACATTACCGATAGTAAATATCAAGTATTATGGGAGTTCGGTGATGGTGATACCTCTTCGCTTTTGCATCCGAAGCACGTATATGCATCACCTGGTATCTACTCAGTCCGGCTTAAACTTATGACTTCACGTGACACGTCCGAGATGCTGAAAGTAAAGTATATAAATTATAAGGACCTTTCTAAACCGACGGACGCTCTTTGGTCAAAAAAATATACGAATGGTTGGATTACCTCGTTAGCTTTTGTGAAAGATAGTATTTTTGCAGGTACAAATGATGGCTCGGTATTTTCTGTAATGAATGATGGTAGGCTGGGAAAATACTTACTAGAACATAATCAAGTTTCTTATCAAATTGCAAATGATTATCAGAATCAAATTGGTATCCTTCATTACAAAGACATAGTTTATAACCAACATACAAATAATCTCTATGTACTTGGAGTACCGAAAGGTACTTCAGCCTTTACGTTCATCAGAAAAATTACATTGGATCAACCATCTGTTGTCAATAAAATAGAAGTTGGTAAACCGGGGTTCATGTTTGGTAATTATCCCAATTCTGCTACTTTTTATGAAACGAATAGTACAGGAGGCTTTCCTTCGCTTGCACTCTCATACGATTCACTTCACATTCACTATTCCAATTTTGGAAAAGCTAGTTTTCTATGGTCCGGTGGAATTCCACCGAATAATACGATAAGTGGTGAATCAATAGGCTGTTACTCTGGGACATTAACTATAGAAAATGATTCGATACTTTATGATAACGGGCGATCACCATACATAGGAACCTACCCTGTAAATCCTTTATATTTAAAGGGATCTGATGCGTTGTGTAATTTGAATGTTTATTCAATTCGCGGAGGCTTGCCCTATAACTCTACCTCCTACTTCATCATTGCTAACAACAGCGTCCACCACATCCGCTACGGCACCTTCGACCTTATTGCAAAATATCCGACCAAAGGCACGATTCTCCGGCACTCTCCGGATCAATATCATAGCTTTACAAGTGATGGCGTGTGGAGTTTTGCTGATGGTAAGCGCATCGATTCATTGCCCTTACTCTCGGCGCGGAGATTTGAAGTGTTTCCGGATGGCGTGCATTTGCTCGTGATGTATCCCAAGTCAGACACAGTAGCAATATTTAATACCCTCACCAAAAAATACATGCAGTATTTCAAAGCGAATTTTATCATTTCCTCGATTGCAATCGCGAAAGATGGAAAGTCATTTGCTACCGGTGATACAAGCGGTATAGTAACGCTGTGGCAAACACCGAAACTGAGTATTACCAAGAAGATAGAATTTATCGCTCCTCAATCCGATAAGAATAAAGTCAAGGGTGATACCGTGCAGTTTTTTAATACGAGTATTCCGGTAAATTCCGGCTGCCGGTATGAATGGGACTTCGGCGATGGCACCACATCCAATGAGCGACTGCCGAAGCATGTGTATGGAAAAGCAGGGAAATATACCGTTACATTGAAAACGTATTGTCCACCCGAAACCGGAGTCGATTCGACGGTCGAT
>JBPOHH010000334.1:0-2055 GCA_052035765.1 Bacteroidota bacterium | reverse complement strand
TTTATTACGGATGAAGCTGACGACATCGAATATATGTTCGGTTTTATTTTTATCGAAGCGTACTGTAGAATCGCACCGTCTGAGTATCCGCAAGAAGCTTAGGTTATCAAAGCAGGATGATTTGAATGTGGTGCTGAGTAAATTGTAGAGGAGCGATGTTTTAAAAAGCTGCATATAACTCAAATTAAATAATCACTGTCGAACCCCACAAAACAAAAACTAAGGAAAGATATGGAAATGACACCTGAACAGCTACAAGAACTGATCAAACTCGCCGATGATGAGAATAACAGAGGCAATTATGCAGAAGCAGAAAGGATTGCGAATGAAATTCTCGGTGTAGTTTCGACATTACCTCAAGGCAGCAAACATGACCTGATTCTCTTCCGCGCATACGCATTGAACGCGCTCGGTATTGCGGCTTCGCATAGAGGAAACTTTTCACTCGCTTTTGAATATTACAATGCTGCCCTTACCCTATCAGAACAATTCGCCGATGCCAAAAGTGGAGCAAAAATTTCCAACAATATCGGACTCGCATATTTAAAAACGGGTAAATATCCTCAAGCTTTAGAGTACTTCAAATGTGCTCATGGTCTTTATGCGGAGACTGAAAATAACGACGAAGGCATAGCTCAGACCAACGGCAATATAGGTCTTGTGTATTGGCACACTGGTCATCCAAATAATGCTTTGGATTATTTCCAACATGCCCTCAATCTCTATCGAGAGTTAGGTAATATAAAAGGAATAGCAATCAATGCCGGCAATATTGGCCTTATATATCAAGGCCTCGGAGAATATCCCAAAGCTTTAGATTATTACAACCGTGCCTGTACACTCTATTATGAGACCGGAAATAAAGGTGGTATCGCAGCTTCTGCAAGCAATATCGGTGTTGTATATGCAATTCTTGGCGACTATTCCCGCGCTTTAGACAATTTCAGCTATGCACTCACTGTAGCCGAAGAGATAGGGTACAACGAAGGAATCGCAAAAAACATTGACAATATCGGAAGTGTATATAATATACTTGGAGATTATGATCGTTCATTGGAATACCATAATCGGTCACTCATACTCGCAGAAGTCATGGGTAACAAAGAAGGTATCGCAAGTACATTAGCGAATATCGGGTACGTGCATTCAAATCTTGGTGAATATACTCAAGCTTTGGAAAGCTATCATCGTGCTGTCGTAATTTTTGAAGAGATTGGGAATACATCAGGAGTTGCAAGTAACTTAACTAATATGGGGTCAATGCACGGTTATTTGGGCAACCATCAAATCGCGTTAGATAATTACCATCGTTCCCTGACACTTCATGAGGAGATGGGAAACCAAGAAGGTATTGCCAATAGTACCTACAACCTCGGGATAGTATATTCCCAAGAAGATTTCAATGCACGAGACTTCATAAAAGCTGAAAAGTATCTTGTCTATTCCTTGGAATTGTACCAAAAAATTGGATCCCAAAAGCCGCAATATGAAATCCACAGAGCACTTGCTGACCTCAATGAAAAACAACATCGTTGGGAAGATTTTGCTATCCATTATAAAAAATACCACGAACTCTACACCGAAGTCCAAAACGAAGAAGTAAAAAAACAAGCCGACCGTTTCGGATGGGAACGCAAAATTGCCGAAATGGAAAAGCAAAAAGAAATCGAAGACATTAAAACCGACGCCGACAAACGACTCCTCGAAGAAACAATTAGTTTTCAAAAGCAATCTCTTGAACAGCAAGCACGGGAGGTAAAAAACACTGTCAATGAACTTGTGCGGAAGAATAGCTTACTCCAGCTTATTCAATCCGATCTCAAGAAAATTGCTCCTCATACCAAGCGCGAAGGAAGTGACTTTATTGACCAACTCCTTGAACGGGTTACACGAAATATCACACCTCTTGAAAGTAATCAACAGCTTGACAAACAACTCACGGAAGTTCATGGAGGATTTATCCGCAATCTGCATCAGAAGTTTCCAGATCTTACCACAATGGAACTCAAAATCGCCGCGCTTCTTTCCATGAAACTCACTTCCTCCAACATTGCC
>JBPOHH010000083.1:0-2094 GCA_052035765.1 Bacteroidota bacterium | reverse complement strand
GATCTTGCAACCCCCATATTCTTTGATCGTGAGAGATAAGCTGATTAGATATTTGGCTCATTGCCATTTCGACACGTTTTTCGGACTTGGAGAATTCTTTGTCAACTTGCTTTTGGACAAGTGACTTGATACTGTCGATCACAAACGACAGCTCGGCATTACGCTCTTCAAAGGAAATGTAAAGTTTTTCGAGTGATGTTTTTAACTCATGAATAGAATTGAGCTCGTTGTAGAGTCCTTCAATCGACTCCGCTTTTTGCTGAATTTCGAGTAATGCGGTGCTGACAGCGGAATTAAGCTGGAGAATGGTATCGGCGCTCCTGCGCTCACTATCGCGGATGAGAGATTGTAATTGAGAATTTTGACGGGCAATTTCGAGGGATTCTTTTTGAAAATGCTCAAACGCACGATTGTATTCATGCGCCTGCTGTCGGATTGTACCGAAAAGTCCGAGAATTTCAGGGCTTATTGATTTGGGATTCTCCATGGCTTCGTATATTCTAAGAAATAACTCAAACTTTCACACAAATCTTGCAACAACTCGGTCTCAAATTCCGGAACAACTCCCGGGGAGTGATCCATCAACACCCGCATCATTTCGTTACGGAATTGTACATCATGTTCGAATGTTTGTCCTAAATATGTTTGTAAAAAACCATACAACGAGTTTTCCTGTGCCAGCTCTTCATAAAACGTGCGCGGGGCGAGCCCCTGAATCGCCGCTTTGGTCAGTGTACTTCGTTGACTTTGTTGTTCTTCTGCTCCTGTATCCATAGTCTTCCACGCCTGAAAGTAACGCTAAATTAAAGCACAGCCGCCTCAGTATCGGTTTATTTACAATAATACTTGATTTTTTCTATATAGATATACTATATTTGAATTAATCCCCTTGTTTCGAATCTTAAATCGTCAAACCTCCCCGTATGGCTCATAAGGAAATCAAATCTTCATCATCTCATCGTATCGGAGAAAATCCAGAGGCGGATCTAGCGCTCCTACTCGACGAATGCCGTGCAAATTTACCAAAACCCGATGAAAATCTCATCAGTAAGGCGTTTCATTTTTGTGTGAAAGTACATGAAAAAGACCGCCGTGCCTCTGGTGAACCCTATTATGTACACCTGCTCGAAGTAGCACGCATTGTCGCAAGGGAAATTCCTCTGGATGATGTTTCCGTCGCCGCCGCTTTACTCCATGATATTGTCGAAGACCATGCAAATTATACCATTAAAGACATTCGCGCCGAATTTGGACAGACCATCGCTACTATCGTCGATGGTGTGACCAAAATCACCGATATTTCCAAAAGTAAAGAAATTAAACAAGCGGAAAGCTATCTCAAGCTCGTGCTTTCCCTCGTGAAAGACGTGCGTGTTATTCTCCTTAAAGTCGCCGACCGGCTTCATAATATGCGAACGCTCGACCATTTACTCCCACATCAGCAGGCGCGAATTGCACGGGAAACGCTCGATATTTTTGCGCCCTTTGCCCATCGCTTCGGCTTGGGTAGCATTAAGTGGGAATTGGAGGATCTTGCATTTAAGTTTCTTAATCGTGAACAGTTTGACTCGATTAAAAAACAACTCAATTCTACGCGGAAAGACCGCGAACTCTACATTCAGAAGTTTATCCATCCGATTTTGCAGAAGTTACAATCCTACTCGCTCAAAGTCGAAATTAACGGACGACCCAAACATATTCACTCGATTTATCACAAAATGATAGCCCGCGAGAAGTCGATTGAAGATATTTATGACCTCTTTGCGATTCGAATTATTCTCGATACGGAGGACAAAAACGAGTGTTTTATTGTTTATGGGTTGGTCTCCGAGATTTATACGCCGGTGCCTGAAAGATTTAAAGACTATATTTCTATTCCCAAGAAGAACGGGTATCAGAGTTTGCATACGACGGTAATCGGCGAAGACGGAAAACGCGTCGAAGTACAAATCCGCACCAAAAACATGCACGAAATTGCCGAAAAAGGTGTAGCCGCGCATTTTAAATACAAGGCCGAAACGCTCAATGATGAAAATTCAATTTTTGGCAATAAAGACCTCGAAGAATGGGCGAATAATATGCGCGACGTGCTCG
>JBPOHH010000703.1:0-2540 GCA_052035765.1 Bacteroidota bacterium | reverse complement strand
GCGTTCGCAGAACATACAAGAGCGAATTCCGCGCAGTATTTAATTTATTATTTGCTAATGCTTTTTCTGCTTTGAGGAGCGATTTCCACACATCTAAGTAATCGACAGTGCAGTAATTGAGGTTCAGGCGCGGTGCCTGCTTCCCCTGTATAATACTCTCTTTTCCCAGTAGCTTACGGAGCTGATACACTGCTACTTTAACCGTATTTCGCTTAGTCTCATCATCTTGCTCTTCGCCGGCGACAATATCAAAAAATTCCTGCCGAGTCAGTGGCTTTGTTAGGGTATGGTCGAGGATCATGAGTCCTAATAAGCACTTGAGTCGTGAGCCTTTAATTGTCTGGAGTTCTTTGCTTTCATTGAATTGGAATCTGACCTTACCAATCAGCGAAAGTGTAAGTGGAGCTTTGGGAGTGGTTTCTGTGGTGTGCAATCGTTGGTGCTGTTCTTCGAGCTCTTGAGTAATTCGATTATTCCATTGAGGAATTTCACCGTCATCAAAATACTCAGGGAAGTACCGTGGGAACAGTGGAGCAAATGAAATGCGTTTGCTTTCAATTAACCAATTCATAGTAGCAAATATAGCAGTACGTATTTGCGGTCGTAGCAGGGAGTGGTAGTTGTCAATTCGTGCAAGTGCAGCATAACGCAGCCAGGTCAGCAGACTCACCAAGTCGGTAAATCTGTTTGCATTGGTCATGTCAAGATTCAGAAATGAATGTAAGCTTTCAAGCAGATCATTCTCATTTTCGGAAGGTGAATTACCCAATAAGGTGTGTATATACACAAGTAATCCGCCGCCGTTTTGCAGCCAGCAGGAGTCATCAAGCCAATAGGCGCATCCACTTGTAATGATTTCCTGATGCACAGCTTTAACTTCAGCAATCGCATCTACATGACAACCGCCAGCGAGCCATGCGATAAGTAATCCCTGTGCATCTTTTGGGGGCTTGAGCTCACACTGTGCTATTTCGTGGAAATAGCTCTCAATCGACGAGTCGCCTCGCAGGAGCAAGGTAGAGTTGGAGGCAGTCAGTAAATTGGACCATAGCTGAGGATAGTCGCTTGCGGGAGCATAAGTTGCAAGCTCGACCAGCCACTCTTTTATTATAGTAATTGGTGTGTGCAACGCTATCATCAAATTGAGGTAATCGAAGTACGTGCCGAAGTCGATATTTCCTGTATGCTTTTGTAAATTTTGATGCTTGCGTACGGTTTCTAAGGCAGTTTCAGCCGAGCCGTATGTGGTATAGAAGTTGACAAGTTTCGTACTTGCCCTGGAATCAGTATGAACATCATATCTAGTAATGATGGGTAGTACTTTGCGGCGTTCGGAAAGCTCTTTGTCATCCCTACATGATACTAGAAGCAGAGGATAAACTCTCAAAGCAATATATTTCATAAGGATTGGATTCTTGTGCTTGGCAAGCGATTCGACATGATCGACAATCCAGTCCATTTCACCATAAAATTCCTGATAAAAGTTAACTCTATAGCGTATCCAGACCATGTAATTCAGCGCCCAGCTCAGCACTTCTATGCTTGATATTTGAAATGTTAGATAGCTGTAGCGCTTGATTAATACTTTGATTTCATTCCAGATACCGAAATCAGCAATGCAAAAGGTAAATGCCTGAAATGCAAATTGCCAGGCGAGTGCATAGAGGCGATGATAGGAAAATTCCTCTTGAGGCAGGTGCTCAGTTTTATGGATATAGCTATCCAATAATTCTCGATGTTCCTGCCGCCGTGATTCGGTATCATGCATGCCGGCGTACCGAAGTATTGAAATTTTAAGATGTAGTCTGTCGAGCTCAAGTTGGAGTAGTTCGTCACCGGACAATCGTTCAAGCGCGATCATCGCTACAGCTTCGTATGCTTTAATCATCGCATCCGGTAAAATATTCTTGAGCGACCGTACTAAATTCCTCATCGAAGCACTGAGAAATTTAAACCCTTTAATAAACGTAGCATTACCAGTCAGAAGGCAATGGCCATTTATGGGAATATAGGTATAAGGCAGACTTGAAAAGACAGGCGCTTCTGCTGCTAATACCATCCAAAACTTGTTGATATCAAATCGCTTACTCTCAGTAAAGTGTTTATGGAGAAGAGTATGGGTGAAAATATAGGGCAACGTGGAGGATTTCGATGAGTTCAACGGTTCTGCCTGAAGTAACGATTGTACAATGATTCCTTTTGCGATGAGTTCAGTAAGTGCTTCTTCGCCATCATCAAGCATAATCAAAGCTGCTTCCCGTGAAAACAGTTCACCTAACGTTGCAATTTGCTCTGCCGACGCGTATTCCTGTTCGCTGAGATGCGCTGAAAGTCCGGATGTAAACATCTGACTACTGCGGACGACAGACTGTTCAATCATCTGTAAGTCAATTGGTAACATACTAATACTACTTACGTTACCTTTGGTAGGTATTTTATCGCGCACTCCTGAATGCAATACCATTCGTATCATGAGAGGATTACCGTCGGTGTTTTTTTGAAATTGCTCAATGAAACTCGGCTCTATGAAATCATTGCTG
>JBPOHH010000816.1:0-2721 GCA_052035765.1 Bacteroidota bacterium | reverse complement strand
ACAACATCCATTTCCCGAAACATCTGCTGCTATTTAGTGGATATATTCCCGTCCCGTCAGGTATTACACCTGACGTCAATTACTTGCCGAATAAACACTTATGGAATATTGCTTCCGCTTTTCATACAATCACATCATCCATCGCTGATGCGCTCGGCGTAGGTGTTTCAGGGCTGTGTGTTGACAGTCGATTGAAATAACCGACCGGACGGGAAAATTAGATAAACCATCTCCAAATATCTATAAAATTCACCCAGGCAGAGAACACACTTCCAGCAAAAGCAGCTACAACCAATATCTTGTTTTCTTTTTTTCTCATTGCAATGGCTGCAAAAATTCCGGCTGCTATACTCAGTAGCAAGTAGTAGTATTTATACATAAATGGGAGAAAAATTAATCCATACAACGCTCGCCCTTTACCATCCGTCGTTCGGTAGCACCAAGCCATATCATAATTAATTTGAACAATGGATATTATGCATAGAACACTTAGCAAGAGCGCGATGCTCGAATAGGGAACACGTTTCATCACCCACGCCCAGCCACACAAGTCGCCACCAAAATCTCATCATCAAAGTGCACTGTGAAACCCTCTTTTTTCACAAATAATTTCAAAAAATTCAGCACGTTCTTCGAAAACATCGCGCTTGCGTGTACCGGTAGCTGCGCTGCGAGATTGATCGGTCCGATGATCGTAACGCCATTGATATTCAATACTTCGCCGGCTCGGGTGAGCTCACAGTTGCCGCCGGTTTCGGCTGCTAGATCGACGATAACCGAACCGCTTTTCATCGACTCAACCATCGCCGGTGTGATAATTCTTGGCGCCGCTTTGCCCGGTATAGCCGCCGTCGAAATCACCGCATCCGCCATCGCAATATGCTTGGCAAGCGCGTTTTGCTGACGCTGCCGCGCGTCTGCTGAGAGTTCTTTCGCGTAACCGCCGGCAGTCTGCGTGTCGGTCTCGCCGAGGTCGATATCAATAAACTTCGCACCCAAACTTTGCACCTCTTCCTTCACCGCCGGACGAACGTCGAATGCCTCGACAATTGCCCCCAAACGCCGCGCCGTCGCAATCGCCTGAAGTCCGGCGACACCAGCACCAATCACCAGCACTTTCGATGGCGCAACCGTACCGGCTGCCGTCATCATCATCGGGAAGAATTTCGCAGACGAATTCGCCGCAATCAGCACCGCTTTGTAGCCGGCGACCGACGCCATCGACGAGAGAATATCCATGTTCTGAGCGCGGGAAATACGTGGAATAAGTTCAAGAGCAAAGGTCTTAATTCCTCGGGAATTCAAGAGTTCGACTTCTTTTGCGTTTTTCCAGCCATTAATCGGAGCAATCAAAATTGCGCCCGACTTCATCGCAGAAATCTGCTGCTCGTCCGGACAATTCACTTTCACAATTATATCAGCTTCGGCAAGTACATTCGGCGAGATCGACGCTCCCGCATCGAGGTAGGATTGGTCAGAATATCCTGCTCGCTGTCCGGCATTTTGCTCGGCTATGCAGTCAATTCCAAGGGCACAAATTTGTTTGATTACTTCAGGTACGAGCGCTACGCGTGGCTCGTTGTCAGCGGTTTCACGGAGAATTCCAAGCTTCATATTTGTAAGAGTTAATGGAAGAAATACTATAGCGAGCGGCAAATTATGAAAAACTTTTGCACAAGCGAAGAAAAAAGTTGGAGGAAAGGGAAAGCAATACTATTTTGCGGTTACGAGTTGTTTTGATTTCTCCAATATCCCTCATATTTCTATGGAACATTTTATACTTGATGTGTGCTATCTGGTCGCTTCGGTTATGTTTGTCATCGGGCTGAAAATGCTGAGTCATCCGGATTCAGCGCGGAAAGGAAATCTACTGGCGGGCTTTGGCATGGGCGCGGGAATACTTGCGACAATTCTTTTTCACAAAAATGACGCCGGCGAACCTATCGGCAATCTCCCTTGGATTATCGGCGCGATTATCATCGGTGCCGTCATCGGAACACTCTCGGCAAAAAAAGTAAAAATGACAGCGATGCCCCAAATGGTATCGCTTTTTAATGGAATGGGCGGCGCTTGTGCGGCGTTGATTTCGCTTGAAGAATTCAGCCATTTCGCCGCCTCGCCGGAACATTCCATCGGCACCGGACTCAGCATCATGGCAGGACTCATCATCGGCAGCGTATCCTTCTCCGGTAGTATGATCGCCTTTGCAAAGCTGCAAGGGATTATGGAAAAATCACCACGCCTTCCTATGGGTAATATCTTGAATTTACTAGTAATTATCGCGACTTTCGCAGGCGGCGTGTATCTCACACTTTCGCCTGATACAGCTCCTGCGTGGATGCTATATGGCCTCTTTGGTGTGTCGCTGCTTTATGGCGTGATGTTCGTCGTGCCCATCGGCGGCGCCGACATGCCGGTCGTGATTTCCCTCCTCAACTCCTTTACCGGTATGGCTGCAGCCTTCGGCGGATTCTTGTATAATAATCAAGCCATGTTGACGGGTGGTATCTTGGTCGGCGCGGCGGGAACATTGCTCACGATCATGATGTGCCGCTCGATGAATCGCTCCCTGACAAGCGTTCTCTTTAGCGCATTTAGCGTCACAGGAGGCGGAAGTGGTTCGGCTGTAACGGGTTCGGTGAAGGAAATGAGTGTTCAGGACGCGGCCGTTCTCATGAGCTATTCCCAAAGTTTGGTGATTGTTCCCGGCTATGGTCTCGC
>JBPOHH010000029.1:0-3192 GCA_052035765.1 Bacteroidota bacterium | reverse complement strand
CTTCGACAATAATCGTGTAGCGTTCACCGGTCACAAAATCACTAAAGACCACATCATTGAGATATGTTGCAATTTCACTGCTGCTGAAGCGATGAATTTCAAATTTTACGCGGTCATAAATACCTGTAGGAATTGAATTTGCAGCATTTAATCGAACGCTTGAGGAGTCAATCGTAATCAAAAACGGACCGGCTTTTACATTATGCCCTATCGTGCTCGTATCTTCTTTTGATAAATGAAGCTTGAGATCCGAGACTAATATCCGTACACGACTAATCCGCAGTGAATCAGCAGTTACTCCTTTTAATGCATGTTCCGAGACTTGCTTGATACCACTCTGCGTGACCGATGCCCCATCCAGTTGCGTATAAAGCTGCACCTGCGCAGAATCAGTCGAGGTCGTTGTGCTGTCAGAGCACCCCAAAAAACCGATGCAAATACCCAGCAGAAGCGCTGAGCGCAATCCAAAAAACGATTTCATAAGAACTCCTTAAAAATTAATAAAATAAATTACATTCACCTTGCTTTTCCAACGGGAAGGTCATGATTGCAAAAATAGATAACCTATTGTTAATACTGTTCTCTCACCAAACAGATAGTTCAAAAATCGAGGAATGGTTTTCAAAAAATACGAGGTATCCATCACTCTGAATGAACCTATCAATCCGGAAAACCCATCAATTCGGCGATACCGCGACGTACGGAGAACCACACGACCTGAATAAATGTATCTGTGGACTTCCGCTTGTATTGTATTTTGCCTAATTTCACAATTCCGTCGCTGTCTTTTTCATTAGAACTATTGAAGGTAAAAGTATTAGCAATAAAAGACTTGAGAATGTTTAAAACTCCTTTGGAGCTCTTGGAACGTTTATCCAAGAACGCGAGTTTGAAATCTTTGTAGAGTATCCGAATTGAACCGCGGGCAGTACCGTTGGTAATTTTCATTGTGACACTTGCCGACTGACAAACACCCGAGGTAATGCTCACATTTTCAGCTACTTGGAGGAATGTGTTGAGGTTCGGAAGCTTGGTCTTGCTGAGTGAACCTGTGACGATGGCCGTAAAGGTCGGCGAGGTGACCGGGAGTTTCATATTCATTCGCAGCGTCCCGGCATTCATAAATTCCGCTTCGAAATGCACATCGGCGGTATCACCGTCGTGCCGGTCATTAGTGAGTGAATGGACGTCAATATTGACACGATGAAACGTAATATACGCCGGCTTGGAGCGCGCTTTGTAGTGTTCCTCGTACATCATCATCCCATCGACTGTTCGCATGGTATCGATGTGGATAATGGTCGCCAATGTTCGCATTATTTCATTCGGCATCAAGGATTTAGGGATAGGTTTTTTATTCTTCTTAAACACACTGACCTGTATTCCGAGCACCGGTTTGTGGAGTTCGATCATACGCGCTTTGAAGATATCACCTCTGAGCAGTCCACGATAGAAAATCCCTTTCGCCCTGACTTGCGGCACTTGTACGGTGAGTCGTGTACGACGGTATTTATCAATGCTGAAAAATTCATCGACATCGAGCACCGGCAGCAGACTCACCTCTCGGATAAGGAGCGACGAATCACGGAAACCTATTCTGAATTCACCGCAGGTAAAAGCTGAGGCAGCAAGACCTTGCAAGGGATGAATCTCGAGTCTGCGCGCCCGCAGGGAGGAGTCACGGAAGGATGCTCGTAACCCTTTGGAATAGAACGTATAACCGCCACGACTTGTATCACTCGCTGTATTCATCTCCGCATAGCTGATCCGGGCAATTTCAATGCCGATGCTATCGAATTGAATCTGTGACTGCAACGAATTCCAGAGCGACGGAGTAGGTAGTGAGAGCGAGTCAACGGCTGGGCTTTTGGAGGTATCGACGAGCATATCGAGCGTCAGATTTGGCAAGCGGATGAAGTCAGCAGCGCATTTTTTGCCTTGAAGCAGTCCGAGGATAGAATTCCCTTGAATAAAAAATTGCGGCATGGTGAGCCGATACCGGGTCGTTCTAACTTTCTGATTATTAAAGAATTCCACATCGCCGACGAGTGGCTTGACTTCAATGTTTTCAGCGAAAATCAGTGCATCCAAGAGTGAAGCCGTGAGCGCCTGACAGTGGATATGGTAGAGTGCCTTGGGTAATTGAATATCAATATTCTGCGCCGTGGCGACCGATTTATCAAGTGCGCCGCGCGCGTTTGCACCGTTAAAAATGAGCGTCATCCAACTGATACCTTTGATACTCGGATTATCAATTGAACACGAAAAAGACGAATCCTTAGCCGAAAGTGTAAGTGACGTAAGCTCAATATTATCAGCAAGTAAATAAATATGTACATCGGAAATCGCCAGCGTGTATTCAGGATATTCCTTCGCAAATTCCGTGATGATTTTATTCTTTACATAGTCGTTGAGATAGAGATGCGGGAAGTACAACAGTCCGGCAACAACGCCCACGAGAAGGATACAAACACCCATTAAACTAAATATCGTTGGATGCCACCACTTGGAGTGGGTGGACTTCTTGGCTTGAGAGGTTGTGTCAGTATTCATACGTTGTACATGGAGAAGTTGCGAAGTGTATGGCAGTTATGCTGAATGTGTCATCACCGGATTCTCCGTCGGCTCGCGCTCTAGAAGCACTCCTATCCAACGGGTTCGGCTATTGCTCACAAGAGCGAACTTGAGTGCCATCGTCAGCGGTACGCAGAGCATCATTCCGATAGCGCCCAAGAGATTCCCCCAAAATATGACCGAGAGGAATATCACGAGTGTCGAGAGACCCAGCATTTTGCCCATTAAGCGGGGCTGAATGACACTGCCTAAAATGAACGTAAGTATGAGGTATCCAAGAGCTACAATCGCCGTGCGACCGGCTCCGAATTGCACAAAGGTCACTGCCATTGTAATCACCAGTGCAATCGCCGAACCGACATTCGGTATATAACAGAGAATAAATGTCACGAGTCCGAGCATGACGGCAAAGTCTACATCAAAAAGCCATAGCCAGATGACTGTAATGATACCGGTGACTAACCCATAGATCGTTTGAAAGATCATAAATCGTTGCATTTCATTGACAAAGGTCGTGAATCCCGGAAACTTTGCCTTGGGATTGCCAACGGCTGCGCGAATTTTATTCGGGAAGCTGCCCGCCTCCAGAAGGATGAACGATACGGTGAGTAATATCAC
>JBPOHH010000503.1:0-2056 GCA_052035765.1 Bacteroidota bacterium | reverse complement strand
CAAGTGAATTTCCGAATCCGTCGCGCAGCGAATCGACTCTTCCCGATGCACCAAAGACCTTCGTCTCGCGCCCATGCTTATCATAGATTCCCGTTAGTCTGCCGGTGCTGTCAAATCGGAGAAGGTGCGCCATTCTCGTATCCCGCACATAAAACACTCCATCTTGTGCGGTGAGCGATACTCGCTTTTCGAGACCACTCGGTGCCGACCACATGCCGCCGGAGGCACGGAAGACAAAGCGATTTCCCTGCGGGGTGGTGAGGAAAATTCTATTTCCAAATCTTTTAAGATCATACAAATACGAATGCGACCAATTCGCACCCAACGGTTTTGTACCAAGAATGCGAGCCGAATCGAGTCGTGTAGCATACCATCGTTTGAAGACTAGAGGAGTGGGCGCAAATATTTCAATATCCGGTTGAGGGGTATCATATAATTCACCGGTAAGTGTGGCAATCGGATCATTGGTTGTACCACTGTTCGGTATCTCGGCTATGGTTGCACCGGTTGGGGCAGATGCGATAGGGTCTGCCGGTCGTTTGACGAGAATTCGTACGATCTCCGTACGCGTCATGGTAGGATTGTCACAAGGAGCGATGGTAATATACACATCGGCAAACATCTCATCAATAAATGGCATCAGCCCTTGAAATGCACCCGTGGCAGTGGTAAAGGAAAATGTCAGATTTTTACCAAATGCACATTGTCCGCTCGAGGGTGACATTCCTTTGAGAATAGCACTATTGCCGGTCGGCGGTGCGGCGGTAAGATTCCAACAGCACGGCTCTATCCCCGTCGAAAAAGTCACCGTCCCGCTTGCGCCCTCGGCGAGTTCTACAAGCACAAGCCCCGGCTCGGTCTCCGCCGGCTGTGGCTGCGGACCGGCACACAGGGAAAATGCCCATTCTTTGATATTATTCTGCGGCAGAATATCGGAGGCAAAAATTACCGTCAGGCGTATCGTATACCGTCCGGAAGCGGTAGGAAACCACGGCAGATCGGAGGTAAGAGTCTGTTTGGTAAAAGGCAGGATCGTCTTTCCCTGCACGGTATGTCGATACACTTCAGTGCCTGTCTGCGTGCGAACATCTACAACCACGGTATATTCCGAGGAGGTGGCGGGCTGCACATTCGCATTTTCAACGATAAACGAAGGAGTAATGCCTGCCCAGGTTTTCTCAAATGGACTGTACGTCGTGGGCTTCGGAAGGAGTACCGAGTCCGGCTTCAGGTCGGTAGCAAATAATGGATAGGACACCACCATCAAAAGAAGGAGAATTCTTCTCATAAGAGACCTCGCGTATATTGGAAATGAAGGTAAATAAGTACTCCATGTTATTCCTTAATTACTATCACATTTCGTAGGTCAACAATCGCTATTCCTTTTGCTCAATTTATTTTCCTCTAAATTATCAATATTTCTCTAAAGTACAATGGAGTAATAATTTGGCAATACTTGACCATTGCGTTAATCAAAAAAAAATGCCATCTGTCCTCTTCGACAAATAGCATTCAAAAATTAATCGGTGCTTGACTGCACAAGCATTCCGGTTCAATTTCAATCCCCATACTCTTCCGCACTCTGCACCGAATACATATCACCGTCATTTATCGTAAACGACAGTGCGCCGCTCGGGCATTTGCGTACCTGTTCCATGATTGCCTCGCTTGATGCATTATCCATGAGTATCCAAGGACGCTCTTTCGGCTGAAAGACCGCGGGCAGACCACGGGCGCAGATGCCGGAATGCGCACATTTATGGGGCTGCCAAAGTACGGTAATGGTGCCGTTGGCGTATTTAACGGTAGGTTCTTTTTCGCTGCTCATGTCATTTCTCCAAATAATTGTTAAAATTCCGAATTCACCCCCAAACATACCGAATTAACCCGATGTAACAAAAAATTTCATAACGCAAGAATTGCAATTCACGCGCCTGTACAATAAAACGCGTCGCTTGTTCGTACACGCGGCGCAACTTTTTTTAACGGAGAATACATGCATCTGCGATTCCTTCTTTCCATAGCTTTCCTCCTCGCTCTCGCCGTCACGGCGCAC
>JBPOHH010000759.1:0-1942 GCA_052035765.1 Bacteroidota bacterium | reverse complement strand
ACGCGTACATTGGACTTGGCGGTAATATCTTCGCGGATGAACTTGTCGGCAATTCTGAGCTGAGCGGCGTTCATTTTATCGGAATTATAATCAAACATGATCAAGCGATATTTGTTCACATCCAGATTTCCAACCCTATTGACCTTCTTTTTCTGAATCGTCAGGAGTTCGACCGGCATCGTATTGGCAGCATATCCTGTCGAGTCAAGCGCATCATGAACTACAAAATTATAGTTTATCGGTGATTCATCCCTTGGAATATTTTTATATTTTTTTTGCGTGTTGAAGTCATAGAACTCAGGAGGAGCGCCGCTGCCGGTTTGATTCACCATAGGCAACGACGGTTGCTGCGAGGTGAGCTTCCAGTCGTTGGTGGGTTCCTGCGCATCCACCATCATCCGATACCGAATCACCGGAGGATTCGACTCACGAAGTGTATCGCGGACGACAACAGGATCAATAATCTCAGGAATCGACGACTCGATCTCGACCCGACTGTTCTCAGCATGACCATCGTCAGCATCGAGTGTCGTTCCCGAAGGAATCGATGGTAAGTTCTGTGATTTAATCAAAATACGATTCGATTCAACACCCCAGGTCTGCGTTAAATATTCCTTCACTGCCTCAGCACGCGCCTTCGAAAGATTGAGATTACCTGCTTCTGAACCTGT
The DNA here is from genome assembly GCA_052035765.1 of Bacteroidota bacterium. Lineage (GTDB taxonomy): Bacteria > Bacteroidota > Ignavibacteria > Kapaibacteriales > UBA961 > JADJXV01. Next base: position 1,271 of record JBPOHH010000759.1, on the reverse strand, counting down.
ATTTCGATTACATCCAATCAGCGTAATCGTTGCCTTCGGATATGCTTTGAGTCGTGAAGCGACCACATTCAAGAGATGATAATAGACTTCGAGATTCACGGTTGAGATGTCATCTGTGGTGACATTCGAGAATAAAAACTGCTTTTCGGGCACAAACTGTGCAGTTTGATTCGTGCGTAAATTCTTATAGCGCACCGGCATTGCGCTTTCTCCCTCTTCAAAGAATACATACGGCAGCAGAGGATACACCTGCTTGCTCAGCGTTTCCTCGACTTTGATTTTCGCTACGTCGGACTCCGTGTTGTCAGCGTTGAGCTGCTTGGCAAGGACATTGGCGAAGAGTCGATATGATTTCCGTTTCTCAATGTTCGATGTCGCTGCAACTGCCGACGGATGAAAGGCATACGTCACCGCAAGACCTGCGCGCATCGCATTCATTGTCCAAGTGGAATTCGACTGTCCGGCAGCCGCAAAATCTATCGGCGATTGAAAGGGAAGGACATAGCTGACTTCCGGTGAAATCTGCCAGTCACGCGAGAGGGAAATGTCGTAATGCAGTCCGATTTCCGCCGCGAGAATCAACCCCGTCGCATTGCTGATATCGCCGCTCGCAGGATTCCGACGGGAAGTCTTTGTATCTGAATACACCGCACCGGTCGGCGAAAGAAGCTGTTCATATTGCTCAAATGTCGGCGAAAGCGACATCATCCCATGCAATCCAACATCAATTCCAAGTGGTATAGATTTCATAGGGTAATACGACACCCGTGCCGCGATATCGAGTACGCCAAGATCTGTTTTGAGGTAATGTTCGGAAAATGCATCGACGACTTTTGCCGTACTGCCGCTCCCCGAAAGTGCATTTCCTATAAACTGCTGTTCGCGGAAAATTCCCGTGAAATTAGCGTACCCGCTACGGAATTGGAGTTCAAGCTGCGTCGCCACCGGCAATTGAAAGAGAATTCCAAAATACGGAGCCGTGCCATTGGCTTTGGTATATTGCGGACAGCAGCTTACGGCGCCCGGGAGCGCGGCAAAGTCGGCAGTATGACTATTGAACGGAGCGCCTCCAAAAATCCCAAACCGTGAAGGCGGTGCTTCGCTCACCGATTGCTGTGCGTTGAGTACTGAGATATGTAGTACTGCTGTCGAAACAAGGAATAGTGCTAGTAATCTTTTCATAGTTATTGCGAATTATTGGACAATGATTAATTGTTCTGTCGATGCTCCACCTGCCGAACGTATCACGACATGATATACTCCGCTTGTCA
>JBPOHH010000039.1:0-5015 GCA_052035765.1 Bacteroidota bacterium | reverse complement strand
CTGATTGCCTCAGCATACCGCAAAGAGGTCTGGAAGTACGAAAGTGCTTTTGCATCATCCCCTTTGGAACGATATATTGTTCCAAGGTTATTGTAACTTGAACTTATGCCTTCACCATGGTTAATCTCGAGTCGCAACTTTAACGATTGATTGTAATAACTTTCTGCTTCCTTGAACTTATCTTTATAAGAATAATAGATACCAAAGTCATTGTAGGCGTGAGCTATACCTTTCTTGAAGCCGATGCGTTCTGATAATTCGAGACATTGTTTCGCATAGTCGAATGCTTTTTCCGCGTCAAACTCTCGGTACTCTACGTTCAGTTTATTCAGCAAAAGCGCCTTCACAGTGTCCATAATTGCCGGTGCATTTGCGCCTAATGCTTTTTTGCGAACTTCATACTTTTGCAGCTCCCCGTTGAGCGAGTCAATCCGTGGCTGATTCTGCGCCCAAGCAATACCCGACGTACACCAAAGGAGTAGTATAACAACTCTTTTCATTCTATTCCTTCCACAAAATACATTGTTAATTTTCCCTTATTCTTTGCATCAATTTCCCCACGATACTCGCAGGTAAATCTATCCTTCACAAGCGCGTACGTCGTTTCCGAAATATTAATTTTCCCGGCTTCCGAATGCTGTTCCATCCGCGCCGCGGTATTGACCGTATCACCCCAAATATCATAGGCGAATTTCTTCACACCTACGATGCCGGCCACGACGCTTCCCGAATTAATTCCAATGCGAATTTCAAAGGTTTTTGCGCCTAATTCTTTGCCCCGATTAGCCATAAATTCCCGAATTTCGAGCGCGGCATTCACGACATTCTCAGCATGCTTTTCATCTGCAAGCGGGAGCCCGCAGACGGCTAAGTATGCATCGCCAATGGTCTTGATTTTTTCGATGGAATATGTGGTACAAATTTCGTCAAATGCTTTAAAACAGGTGTGTAATTCATTGACCAATTCCTGCGGGGAGAGCTGTTCGCTGACAGTAGTAAATGATTTAAAATCAGTAAACAACACCGTGACATTATCGAAATGTTTGGCATCTGCCATGCCTTTTGTTTTTAATTCTTCGGCTACTTCGTGAGGGAGGATATTGAGGAGCAAGGCGTCGCTTTTATTCTTTTCCCGGGCTATTTTTTTGCGTTGGGAATAGACATAGGCGAGAAAACATACAACAATGCACAGGCCGCCGAGGGTGATATTGCGTATGCGTTTTTGATTGCCGATTTCGACTGCCGTGAGCGCATCTTTTTTTTCTTGCTCAGCTTTGGCGAGTTTTTCTTTTTGGGTGAATTCATAATTCAATTGTGTTTTCAGTACTTCGGTAGCGTTTTCTTCCCGGGTAATTGCATCGCGGAGAGAGATATAGAGATTGCGGTGCCGGTAGGCGTCCTGCCATTTGCCTTCGGCGCTGTCGAGGAGCGAGGTAATGTGGTAGTAATTGAGCAGGAGACCTTTGTCGTTGGATGATGAGATTAATTCATAACTTTTTTTCAGGTACATGCGGGAGAGAGCGTACTTCCCGGTTATAAGATATGTCTCTCCGATATCATTGCTGATGCCGGCGACCCGGTTCGTCATGTGAAGCTGCTCAAAAATAGCGAGTGCCTGTAAAAAATAGTCAATTGACTGTTGATATTCCTTCGTATGAAAGTGCGTCGCTCCCAGATTACTGAGCGTGCCTGCAATACGGGCACTGTCGCCGAGCTCATGGTGTAACTGCAGTACATGGTTGAGATTCTGTTTCATAACCGTGAATTCGTGCCTGGCTTCTGCAATAACACTCAGGTTGGAATAGCAATTAGCCATGCTTGATTTATCACCGAATTCCTGGAAGATGGCGAGCGCCTCGCGCAGCATGGCTTCAGCTTCGGTGAGGGTACCCTGGTCCGAAAGAACCCTGGAAATTTCAAATAAGGTCTTGGCATAATGATGCCGCAAGTGATACTTTTTGCTGATATCAAGTGCGGTATAGAACATTTTCAAAGCCGCCGGTCGATCACCGGAAGCATAGGTAAGAAATCCCCGAAAACGCAGGGCAGATGCTTGTCCAAAGGCAAAATGGAGCGAGTCCGAGAGCTGGGTAATTCGGCCGAGGAGCGTCTGTGCTTCATCCTTTTTATCTACATTTAAGAGTTCCCACGTGAGCTCAAGCATCGATGTGACGCTGTTGGTATCACCACGCATCTGCTGAATTCTCGCGTTCAGCGAGTCAATCCGCTCCTGTCCGCGTTTTTGAGCAGCGGCAGGCAGATACCATAGTATCACAATGCTACAGGCAATACGTATAAATTTCAGCATTCTTTCTCCACGAAATACATGTCAATTTCACCTTTATTCTTGGCGTCAATCTTTCCGCGATAAACACATGTAAATTGATTCTTTACAAGCTGATATGTCGCGCCTGAAATATTAATCTTGCCTTCCTCGCCGCTCGACTCCATGCGCGAGGCGATGTTGACAGTATCACCCCAAATATCATAGGCGAATTTTTTCAGGCCGACAATTCCTGCCACGACCGAACCCGAATGAATCCCGATTCTCATTTCAAAGGGTTCTTTGCCCGATGCGAGGCGTTCAGAGAGATGATTTTTCATGAATTGTTGAATTTCAAGTGCGGCTTGCACGACGTCGCGCGCGTGGGTAGAATTCGCTTTCGGCAGGCCGCCGACGCACATGTAGCTGTCACCGATGGTTTTAATTTTCTCGATATTGTACTTGGTAATAATCGTATCGAATGCTTTGAAACAGGTATCAATTTCCGTCACTAATTCGGCAGGAGAGAGACGCTCGGAGATGCGGGTAAACCCTTTAAAATCAGTAAACATCACTGTGACTTCGTCGAATTGCTTGGCGTCTGCCATGCCTTTTTCTTTTAGCTCTTCGGCTACTTCGGCGGGGAGGATATTGAGCAGGAGTGAGTCGCTGCGCTGCTTTTCGTGCTCGACATTTGCTTTCTCGCGTTCGACATTTGCTTTTTCCAGTAAAATGAGTTGATTTTTTTCCTCGAGTGCAATGTTGGCTATTTTCTTGATACGGAAGCGATTGTAGAGAATTATGGCGAGTATCAGCATCAGAACGAGTCCGGCAATGAGCGCATTGCGGGTAATGGTTTGCACGGCATCTTTCTTCTCCTGCTCGGCTTTGGCTTGTTCTTCTTTTTTGGAAAATTCGTATTGAATAGTCTGCTTCATCATTGTATTACGATTTTCATCATTGGTCAAGCTGTCGCGTGTCGAGATAAAGCGTTTATAATATTCTAATGACTGTGCATGCCTGCCACGGGCACTTTCCAGGTTCGAAAGTCTGAAGTAAATATCGCTGATTCCCTTCAAAGCATGGCTTGCTTTATACATCTCCAGAGCTTGTGTCAAATACATTTCCGCTTGGTCGAAGTGGTGGAGCTCCGTGTGGTATAACCCGAGATAGTCAAACGTCATAGCAATGCCATTGCTGTCGCTCGTTTCCCGGTAGAGGGAGAGGCCGATAAGCGTAGAATCGATCGCTTCGGCATGTTTTCCTGCACTAAACAGGTCATAGCCGAGTGTTATGTATGAGCGAGCGAGTCCGGACTTATTTCCTATCTGTCGATAGATTGCTCGCACAGTATCACGACACCTGAAAGCCAGGTCGTTTTGTCCCTTCATGCGGTAATATGCGGAGATATTATGGAGGTTCATGGCTTCCCAATCCTTATTGCCGGTCTGTCGGTTCATTACGAGTGCTTTTTGCAAATAGGTAAAGTTTTGTTCTTCATTCCCAAGAAAACTATACAGTTGCCCAAGATTATGGTAGGTGCCGGCAAGCGCTGCCGTATCGCGGAGTTCTTCGTTGACTTTGAGAGATGCGAGCTGATAGGTAAGAGCTTGATTATTATCGCCAATGGTCGAATAGAGGAGTCCTAAGTTGCCTAATGTGGCTGCAATTTTGGCTTTATTGCCCTGCTGCTGCCGCAAAAGCAATGATTTTTTGTAGTATTCGAGTGCTTGCGCGTTGTTACCTTTCCCTGAGCTCGCGTAGCCGAGAATGCTATAGGCATCGCCAAGCCCGGTGGTATAATTAATCTTCTCTGATGCATCAAGCATTTGCCGGGCATATTCCATTGCTTTATCCGGCTCATTATCCAAGTATTCTTTGCTCATTTCGAAGGTGATGGCAATGCGTGTGGTGTCATGCAGTGCGGTGGACAACAGCCGCCGGAGCGAATCGACTTTATGGTAGTCTTGAGCACGAGCGCCGGAGAGCAGGCAGAGCAGGAGTATCATCAGTAGAATATGTTTCATGCTTTCTCCACAAAATACATTGTTAATTTCCCCTTATTCTTCGCATCAATTTCACCGCGATATTCGCAGGTAAATTGATTCTTCACAAGCGCATACGTCGTTTCCGAAATATTAATTTTCCCGGCTTCCGAATGCTGTTCCATTCGCGCCGCCGTATTGACCGTATCGCCCCAAATATCATAGGCGAATTTCTTGACACCGACGATCCCCGCAACCACACTTCCGGAGTTAATTCCAATTCTAATTTCAAACGTTTTTGCGCCTAATTCTTTGCTGCGATGGGTCATAAATTCGCGGATTTCGAGCGCTGCATGCACGACATTTTCGGCGTGTTTTTCATCAGCAAGCGGGAGCCCGCACACGGCGAGATACGCGTCGCCGATGGTCTTGATTTTTTCAATCGAATACTTCCCGCAAATTTCGTCAAATGCTTTAAAACATGCATGTAATTCATTCACTAATTCTTGCGGAGATAATTGTTCGCTGACGGTGGTAAATGATTTAAAATCGGTAAATAAGACTGTCACATTATCGAAGAGTTTCGCGTCGGCCGTGCCTTTTGCTTTTAATTCTTCGGCTACTTCGGCGGGGAGGATATTCAGGAGGAGATTGTCGGACTGCGCCTTGCCTTTTTTGATATTATTACGCTGCCGGAAAAAGACGACAGCGAAGAGAAATACAGCTGCGATGCCGGTAATGAGTCCATTTCGAACGAGCTGCTGAAT
>JBPOHH010000667.1:0-3545 GCA_052035765.1 Bacteroidota bacterium | reverse complement strand
TTGACCAGGCGGAGAAGCCGGATACGATTATCATGCTGACCTCCAAGTCAAATGACAAACGCCGCTACCTGCGGTATGGTTTTTTTACCTTTACCCTCGGCGATTCGACCTATAAGCTCACGGCATTTAAGCCGCTCGGAGTGGCGACGACGGCGTTGTTTGTACCGTTTGGCGATGCGACCAACGACCGCTCGACCTACGGCGCGGGGCGCTATCTCGACATCGAGGAGGAGGTCGGAACTGACGAGTATATTCTTGATTTTAATGCAGCTTACAATCCATACTGCGCCTACAATCATTCCTATAGCTGTCCGCTTGTACCGGCTGAAAATATTCTGAAGGTGAGTATTAAAGCAGGGGAGAAGAAGTTTGGGGAGGAGTAGTGGGAAGTGAGACGGCAGACGGCAACCTGTTCGCTCAGATGGGAAAGCAATCGTGTTGGGTGTTTCTTCTGCCGAATACGCCGGATGGTAATGAAGAATAAAGCGGCATTGTGTGTGTGGTGGAAATACTAGAGAATTTCAATGGAAATTATAATATTTTGTGGAATACAGGCGACAGGAAAAACTACCTTTTTTAAAGAGAATTTCTTTAAATCGCATATTCGTATTTCTCTTGACCAGCTGAATACAAGGAATAAAGAACGGAGATTTATGGAGACCTGCCTTGAGACTCAGCAGCCCTTCGTCGTTGATAATACCAATCCTACAATTGCCGACCGGGAAAAATATATTTCTCTTGCGAAAGTATATAAATTCAAAGTAATTGGATATTATTTCCAGTCTAAAATAAGCGAGGCGATTGCTCGAAACAGCCAGCGACCAGGCAAAGAATGCATACCTGAAATTGGTATTAAAGGTACATTCAGTAAGCTGGAAATCCCATCTTGGGATGAAGGGTTTGATGCCCTGTATTTTGTTGAAATAGAAGGTAATAATTTTACTGTAAAGGAATGGGAACATGAAATTTGACGATCTCGATGTGTCAATGCGAGTATATGAAACTTCACAGGATAGGTGCGTGTTGCCCAATATGTACATCGTGGCAAGAATCGATGGGCGCAGTTTTACGAAATTGACAAAAGAAGTTCATAAGTTCAAAACTCCATTCGATGAACGATTCCGGGATTATATGATCGGTACCGTACACCATCTGATGAACTGTGGATTCAATATCATTTACGGCTTTACTGAGAGCGATGAGATATCGTTGCTATTCAATTTTGATGAAGTATCATTTTCGAGAAAAACGAGGAAATTAATCTCGGTTTTGGCAGGTGAAGCAAGTGCAAAATTTTCAACCTTGCTCGGAGATGTAGGGGCTTTTGACTGCAGACTATCAGAATTACCCAATAAGCAGCTCGTGGGTGATTATTTCCGATGGAGAAACGAAGATGCACATCGAAATGCTTTAAATGCTCATTGTTATTGGCGATTAAGAGATGATGGTTTTACTCAAAGCGAGGCAACATCAAGAATTGAAGGGCTCAACTCTGCGGACAAAAATGAGCTTCTCTTTCAGTATGGAATCAACTTTAACGACGTACCGAATTGGCAAAAACGAGGCATAGGGGTATATTGGAGAGATTTTCAAAAGGAGGGATATAATCCTATAAAAAATGTTCAAACCACTGTCACTCGAAGAGAACTATACACTGATTTTGAACTTCCAATGCGCGATACATATAATGATTTTATTCTTGATATTATAAACCGTAACGAGAGCTAGATTCACCGATTAATTTAAATGTATTTCCTGAAGAAAGTTGTTGATTTTTAAATAATTACAAGGTCTTTTTTCTAGTGGATTCTTTCGTTAAATTTACCGACAACCCATTATTGTACAACAATTTCATCCATCCAACATCCCATGTCCGACGGCAAGAATACATCATCGACGCGCACATTCCTCTATCTTGCTTGCGGAATAATCGTCGTCGTGCTCGTGGGAGTATGGACATTTAAGAATTTCAACTTCAATCGGCGCGATACGGTGGGGCAGGCAATAGATAGTTTGAATGGCGTGCAGGTCTATTACAATGGCGGCGTGAGCAATGTGACGGGGCGTAATCTGACGGAAGATAACTATAATCTGGGGCTGAAATACCAATGTGTGGAGTTCGTAAAGAGATATTATTACGAACACTTACACCACAAAATGTCCGACGCAAGCGGTAATGCAAAAGATTTCTTTGACGCTTCGCTACCTGACAGCACAATCAACCCAAAACGCGGACTCATGCAATACCGCAATCCGAGTACGACTATGCCGGCACCCGACGACCTGCTCATCTTCAGCGGTTCGGCGCTGAACTCCTATGGTCACGTCGCCATCATCGCCCGCGTCACAGAGAATGAGATAGAAATTATCCAGCAGAATCCGGGTCCGTACAGTCCGTCGCGCGAGAAATTACCACTCGAAACTGTCAATGGGAAATGGCATATTCGGAGTGAGCGGATACTGGGGTGGCTGCGGAAGGAAGTGGTTGAAAAATCAACAAGTATAATTAATAGTAAAAAGAAATAATTATAATGTACCTTACGCTACAACAATGACACTATCCCAAGATTTACTCCACGAACTTCGCCTTGAAGCAGAGGTGACGCGCAGATTTTTAGAACGGGTACCGTTTGATCAGGCAGATTTCCGGCCTCATGTTCTGTCCGAACCCTTAGGACGGCTGGCTATTCATGTGGCTGAAATTATCGCGTGGTGGAGAGAATGTATCGTTAATAACAGTCTGGATTTCATCGACTTCGAACCGAAAGATATACGTTCGGTGAGTGAACTTCTCCGCTATTTCGACGAATTGCTGCGTGAAGCAGAGGCAGCACTACTCAATGCCCGGGATGAAGATTTCCAAGACCTGTGGTCCATGAAGCATGGAGAAGACATTCTCTTTACCTTACCCAAAAAACAAGTGCTTCGCCATTTTTGTCTGCATCATCTTGTGCATCATCGGGCTCAATTGGGGTTGTACTTGCGGCTTCTCGGCGTTCAAGTGCCAGCTACGTATGGTCCTTCTGCCGATGACGAAGACGTAATTATGATAACTCCCTATCGCATTTGACATCTCCTCCCGAGAGTATCGCTTCAGAGCGATGCCCTCGGTTTATGGAAAATGAGCCGTTCCTATCGCAACTTCAAATAACGTTGAAAAAACGTCGCAGACGTTTCAAAACGCAAGAGAGCCATCGGCTCGAACCAAATTGTAGGGCTGGATTTCAATCCAGTCCCAAATATACAATCAGCAAATCCAACAACATGAAGCATTTCCTACTCTTAGCAACAATCATCCTCCTCGCCTCCTGCAACAAGCCGGAGGGCATGACACGTTCGCCTGAATCTGCGCCCGCAGCCGGGGCTGAAGTGAAGTCCTCAAGCGGACAATTCACCGTACACTTACCGCCCGACTTCCCAACACCCGAAGCCGACACACAACGCATCGAAACGCCCGCCGGTGACACTATTTCGATGTATTCCTATATCTCGGAAATGCCGCGCGGCGTGTGTATTTTTGGGTCGAATGAATATTCATTCACTAC
>JBPOHH010000669.1:0-7573 GCA_052035765.1 Bacteroidota bacterium | reverse complement strand
AATTCTCCTTTGTTCGGTCAAAATCCTGCACGAGATGATCCCATAATTTCCATTCCCATACGATATCGCCCGACGCTCCGTTGGGCTTGATCTCGACGATTTTTTCGCTCCATACTTCGGAGGAATTAAGCGAAGTATCACGACCTGCAGCAATTGCCTCTTCGACCGACTTTTTCTCCCACACTATCGCCAGGATATTACCATTCGGCATCGGCACTACGTCGTGATGCTGACATTGGGTAGCGTCGGATAGTGAATACGACCATTCTACCTTGCTGTCCCAATCATAACGCTCGATAATTCCACCACAACCGGGTTCTTTGTTGAATGCCGCGCTCACGACATTCCCCGTTCGGAGGAGCGAACCTGACGGCAGTAAGTACATCGTTTGTCCCGGCTTATAGGTCGTATTCCACGAATGCACCGCCCGCCCGCACTTGTCGATCAGATACGTCATCGGATGCGCGCGCGCCGCAAGGAGCACATAGCCCTCTTGGTGACCGCGCTCATACTCGAGTAATCCAACAGTAGTTTGTGCCATACAGCTTGCGCTGCCAATGAGCGCCATGATGAGAATAAAGCAGATGTTCATGTATTTCTCCTGAATAATAATTTTTCCAAATTTAGGGAAATAATTTGGTTTGGGTGTATCTCTTCCCCCGTGCCTCTTGCTTCTTGGCGAGCGGCCTTAGGTTGGTCAAGCGAGAACACTGAGAGCATCACTCGGAAGTGATACTCTCAGGAAGGACAAAAAAAAAGTCCTGACAGGTTTTCTTCAACCTGTCAGGACTTTTACGAATGCTTATCGCGGGATGATTAGTCTTCCATTTTGCGGAGTAAGCGGGCGTCGAATCTGCCGCGGAGGAGCTCTCCACCGGAGAAATAAATGATATCACAGAGCTTTACATCTTGATCGGTTGCGGTAATTTTAGCTTCTGAGACTGCTTCAACTGCCATACCGATTTGTTTGTTGCCCGCTAAATAGACGGCATCGCCTACTTTGATTTTGTGTGGATTTGTGTTATCTACTGAGGATTCTTTCATGGAACGCATAGTAAAAGTGTATAAAAATGAACATAATTGACGGTCAAAATTACGTAAATCATCGCATCCAAAAAAATATAATTTTGGTGTGAAGGAGTGGTAAAGTCAGCATCAAACGCCGTGTGGTGTATTACTCGCGCTTCTTCTGAACGCTTGGACGGCAAGGGTGTCCGCAGGCGGCGGGTGGGAGTATAACTGCGGGAAAACACCCTCAAATTTCCGGTGGTACATACTCGCAATGCCTGCCGATAGGTGCTGTTTTGCCGTGCTTTCGTATTTTTGCAGGCAAATTCAATCTCATCATCATTATCAAAGAACGTATGAAATCAGTTATTTTATCCGCGGCTCGCACTCCTATCGGTGCATTTATGGGTTCACTCTCAGAATTAGCAGCTCCCAAGCTTGGCGCAATCGCTATCAAAGAAGCAGTCAGAAGAGCCGGCATTACCGGCGCAGATGTATCAGAAGTGATTATGGGCAATGTACTTACCGGCGGTGTTGGTCAAGCGCCCGCACGCCAGGCAGCAATCGGTGCCGGACTTGGTAATCATGTACCATGTATGACGATCAACAAAGTATGCGGCAGCGGACTCAAAGCCGTGATGCTCGCCGATCAGGCAATCCGTTGCGGTGATGCCGATATCGTCGTCGCCGGCGGACAGGAATCGATGTCGAATGCGCCGTATATTCTTCCGAAAGCGCGCACCGGCTATCGCATGGGCAATGGCGAACTCGTGGACTCGATGATCAGCGACGGCTTATGGGATGTCTATAATAATTATCACATGGGAATGGCCGCCGAACTCTGCGCAAGTGAATGCCATATCTCGCGTGAGTCACAGGATGAATACACCGTGGCAAGCTACCAACGCGCTCAGGAAGCACAGAAAAACGGTTGGTTTACCGATGAAATCGCACCCGTTGTTATTGAAAGCAAAAAAGGTAGCGTGACCATCGATACCGATGAAGAACCCTCCAAAGTGAAATTCGAAAAAATCCCGGAATTGCGTCCGGTGTTTAAGAAAGATGGTACTGTGACTGCAGCTAATGCGAGTACAATCGACGATGGCGCAGCAGCAATTGTCGTGGCAAGTGAAGAAAAAGCAGCCGCTCTCGGACTCAAGCCAATGGCTCGAATCATTGCTCATGCATCTTTTGCACACCAACCTGAATGGTTCACCACGGCGCCGATTGACGGTATCAAAGCAGCGCTTGCAAAGGCGAATCTCACTATCGACGACATTGATTTATTTGAAATTAATGAAGCATTTGCAGTCGTGGCACTTGCTGCGAAAAACGAACTCGGTATTCCACTCGAAAAATTAAATGTTCACGGCGGCGCTATCGCTCTCGGTCATCCGATCGGGGCAAGCGGTGCACGTCTTTTGACTACACTATTATACGCTCTCAAACGATATAATAAACGCTTTGGACTCGTCACACTTTGCATCGGCGGCGGTGAAGCCAGCGCGATGATTGTTGAGAATATCTAAGACGGGCCAAAGGCACAACGTAACTATATCATTAACAATGTCAATTATTTACCGCAAACCGTATGAGTAAAACCGATTATTATGAAGTGCTCGGCATAGCCAAATCCGCGAGTGGCGATGAGATCAAATCTGCCTACCGCAAGCTTGCTATGCAATATCACCCCGACCGTAATCCCGGCAATGATGAAGCCGTGGAAAAATTCAAGGAAGCGACCGAAGCGTATGAAGTATTGAGCGACGCCAACAAGCGCGCTCGCTATGACCAATTTGGTCATCAGGGTATGCACGGAGGTCAGGATTTCCATCAGTATTCGAATGTGAACGATATCTTCAGCGCGTTTGGAGATTTCTTCGGCGGCGGCGGCGGTGGCAGTATTTTTGATCAGTTTTTTGGTGGTCAGCAGCAGCGTCGTAATCCTTCGATGGGTGAGCCGGGAAGTAATATCAAAATTCGTATGCCCCTTACTCTCGAAGAAATTGCCGACGGTACGAAGAAGAAAATCTCCTACAAACGCTTTGTGACATGTGAGCCCTGCAGCGGCAAAGGTGCCAAGCCCGGAAGCAGCGCTGCACAATGTTCGTCCTGCAACGGCACCGGCGAAATCCGCCAAGTATCACGTTCGGTCTTTGGGCAATTTGTCAATATCGCTCCCTGCGCTAATTGCGGCGGAACGGGACAAATCATCAAAGAGCCGTGCACGAGCTGTAGCGGCGAAGGACGCGTCAAGGGCGAAACGACGGAGGAATTGCAAATCCCATCGGGTGTGAGCACGGGGAATTATATCCCACTCCGCGGCAAAGGTAATGCAGGTCGCCGAGGCGGTCCGGCAGGTGATGCCGAGATTGTTTTTGAAGAGACTCCCCATGAATTTTTCGTGCGTCAGGATGATGATGTGCTTTGCGAACTCATCGTCAGTTTCCCCGAAGCGGCGTTGGGAGCAGAAGTGGAAGTGCAGACTTTGCATGGGTTTGCTGCAGTCGAACTTAAGCCGGGTACACAGCCGGGAACAGAAATCCGCATGCGTCACAAAGGTATTCAGCGTTTGAATACCAATCGCCGGGGCGATCAGATTGTTAGAGTCAATATTCATGTACCGACATCGCTCACGTCGAAAGAAAAGAGTTTGATTAAAGAACTCGCAGACGGCGAAAATTTCAAAGAAGAGCGCGAGTCGAAAAAAGGCAAGGATTTTTTTGATAGGGTAAAGGAAGCGTTTTCGTGAGTGAAGTGGCGGCGTAATTTCATCTATGCTGTTTGGTTATAGTTCTTTGACAGTTTTGAGGTTAGGTCTTGTATTCTATCGTAGGGGCGAATTGCATTCGCCCTCACGCTAGCACGACTTGGACGAATGCAATTCGCCCCTACGCCCCCAATTCATTGTCCCATAAAATTGTCAGATCACCCGGTTTTTCCCTGAGTAGTCATTGTATTCCTGAACATTCACCAAATGTATGGGTAAAGAATCGTTGTTAAGCAGGTTGCAGGAGTTTGCAGGCGTCACCAAGAATGAAGCAACCGTGGCGTTAGTCATTGTGCTTGGATTGTTGATTGGCGTCATTGTTCGTACGTTCGGCGGTGGAAGCGAGCAGTCAAAATACAATGCGGCGCTTGCCAAGACGGTGCATCAAATTCTTGATAGTATTGCACTTGCCGAGAAACAGAGTTATACGGGAATTGATGATCCTTCGGCGTCCGGAAGTGAAGTAATGAATGACGTTGACTCGCTCAATCCGCTCACGCGCTACACGAATTCCGCTGCTAAGAAGAAGGCGCTCCCGACGAGAAAAGTAAATATCAGCTCGGCGACCAAAGCCGAGCTGATACGACTTCCCGGCATAGGCGAGGCGATGGCAGAACGTATTATCGCACAGCGAAAAAGTACACCTTTTACCTCGACAAGCGATCTGATGCAGGTGAAGGGAATCGGGAAGAAAAAGTTTGAAAAATTGGAACCGTATATTGTTGCCGGTAAGTAAGCGCGTGAGTATCTATTTCCAAGCACATCAATTACGATACATTTATGCCCCATTCTACAATGTGATTCTATGCAACCTACTCTTTCCGTTTATTTCGGTTCGAATCGTACGTATATCGCGGCATTCGGGTCTTCGGGTAAAGGTCTCGAACTTGCGTATGTGAAGACCATCCCGCAAATTGTGAGCGAGACCGAGGAGCTCGCCGAAGACGTACAGGCGGCATTTATGGAGCTCGGTGATGTGCTTCCTCAAAATCTTGCCTTCCAGCATCTCTGCCTTCCTATTGAAAATGTATTTGTGCATCAATTTCCGGCTGTTAAGACTGATGTGGTCGAAGATGTGCAGCAATTACTCGCCCTTGAAATCCGGCAAACCTATCCTATGTATTCTCTCGAAGACTTCACGTCCTTCGTTCTCCCGCTAACACCCTGCCTCGACGGACGCGAAATGATGCTCGCCGTACTCATTGACAAAAAATACCTCCATACCTGTGAAATGGTCGCCTTCCAGCTCGGCCTGCCCATCAAAAGCACCGTTGTCAGTCAGTTCGCAGCGCATGCAGCACTCTTATACAACTACCCCGAGCAGGCGGAAAATACGGTCATTGTCTTTGGTATTCAGGAGCATTTCGCGGATGTGAGTGTGCTGCGGCGGGGTTCGCTTGCCTATTACGGACTCCTGCCGCTGAATGCGAAGACTAATATTCCCGAGCTTTTTGAACAGGAATTAGAAAAATTACTCTCGGAGTATATTCCGTTCGCCGATGCTGCTTTTGTGTATGGAATCGGACTTACTCCTGCCCTGCTGCGTGAAATTGCAGGCACGCTCTCCCTGCCGGTACAGCGGCTCAATGCCTTCCGTATGATGACCACGCCGCTCGATCCAAGCACCAGAGAATACTGCGCCCGGAATGCTCATCTCTTTCCGCCGATTGTCGGTGCCTTGCTGCCGGAATTACAGGCGGGTGAGATTATACGGTTTTGATTACGTAGGGGCGCATTGCATGCGCCCGGGTCGTGCAGGACGTGGGCGCCTGCAATGCGCCCCTACGGTTTTCCTGAAACGGTATGAATTCGAACGGGTTGGACGGCAATGGGTGACCGCAGGCGACGGCTTGGAGTATGCAGAACGGGAACCCAACATTCACTTGATTTTCGACAATTACTATGGCGATGTACTTCGACACACTGCTTTTCGTGCATGCACTGTATGTGGGTATGGTGTATAGTTGTCTGGCATTTGGGGCGACGTATTACCGGAAATATGCTGATGATTATGAGGTGCGGAAGTACCACTTGGGCGAAGAGATTTTCTCGGCGTATAATCCGTTTGCGATGCTGGGAATCGTGACGTTTGGTCTGCTTTTCTGTATTTTCGCGGTGGTTGCTCTTATGCAGAATCATCCACCGATGATACTGTATGTCATTCCAATTGCTTGCGGTATAAATATCGTGCAGTTTTTGATACGGGCGCGGCATCAGCGGGTGAAGATTCAGTCCCGCGGAATTTTAGTACGGTATTTGTTTAAAGAGGGTGGCATCGGGCTTGGGTATAGTGACTTACGGCGAATCGAAGCGCGGAGATTTGGGTCGTGGTATATTGTTGATTTTATTGATAGATGGGGTTTACTGCGCGCGCAATGCCACTTGCGTTCGGTTATGGTCAAGCGCCTTTTGGCGATGGCGCGGCTTAATCCTGATTGTGAGGTACTTGTTGAGGAATAATAATTCTATTCACCATTATGAGAAGAAGACATGAAACAGACGACAATTTTTATTACCTACAATCCTAAAGTAGGTACAGAACAGACCTTAGCGGCGCGACTTCATACAATCGGCGCGGTCAACGGATTTCGGATGTATATGCCGGATAGGTTCAATTCGGACTCCGTGCTCGACACGGAAACACGGCGGCGAATCGCAATGTCGGACTATCTGGTACTCTTTTCGATGAGTGCATTATCGCCGATTGTCAAGCAAGAAATTGAATATGCATTCGAGCATTTGCAGGATAAGTCCAAGATTATAGTGATTTATGACAGTCGGGTGGGAAAGAATCTCACGGGAGATATTACCGAACATTTCACACAATTTAGTTTTGATCCTACGGTTGGGAATCCTGATGTGATATTAGGTGAAATTCTCCATCAGATTTTCCATACCGAAGCCATAGCAACGCAGCGTGAAGTACTCGGTCAGCAGACGGATATTCTACGGGTACAAAAAGAAATGGAGCAGGCACAAAAGGCAATTGCAGCGTTGCTTGGAATAGGACTCGGCTTGTTTACGCTCGGAGCACTTGCGCAGGAAAACCGATGAAACGTATAGCAGTACTTGATACTTCACTCATCAGTACATGGCTCAAGATTCAGCGGCAGTTCGACTTGTTTGAGCTCTTGCCGAACATCGCCGAGTATGCCTTGGTACCGCAAAAGGTGGTCGAAGAAATAGCACGGCATTCACCGGAAGGCGAGCGTCCGGAAGGTCGGCAACGTTTTTTGGACAGCATAACAGATGCTCATGGATTCTACCGGCTGTGTACGACGATAGATGCTGTAATTCTTAATGAAATCAGCACATTACCCAAGGTGGATCCGGGTGAAGCTGAGGCGTTGGCTCAGGATAGTGTCGTGCAGGCAGATTGGATTTTAATGGATGATAAAGCATCGATTCTCGAGAAAGTATTCCCGCAGGTGAGTTTTCATAACTCTATTGTTATACTTGAAATTATGAATCAGGCTGGACTCCTGCCGGATGCAAAAAATACATTCGAGGCGCTGCATTCTGTTCGTGCATTCGGTTCGAAACACAAGGCAAAAGCCCTGAAAAAAGCGCAGCAATGGCTGCAATTATAAATGACAACGCGCAATTCGAGAATCCGTATGCACTACCCCATCGCACTCTTTGACTTAGACGGCACGATCATCGACTCTGCCGTCGGGATTACGCGGTCGGTGCAGTATGCGCTTGATTCGTTTGGAATTAAGGTCGATGACCCTCAAACGCTGGTGCATTTTGTAGGACCGCCGTTGCATTTGTCTTTTCAGAAGTATTATAATT
>JBPOHH010000094.1:0-10329 GCA_052035765.1 Bacteroidota bacterium | reverse complement strand
TACATTTTCAACTTCCGATGTTCACTTCGCTCTTGGAAATACCGGAACTGCAAGTGAACTACGGCTACTCGAGCCAAGTGGAAGTGGTGTAAATTACACGGCATTCAAAGCGCAGGCGCAAAGTGCTAACTTGACTTATACTCTTCCCGCTACAGCGCCTGTCGCTGACGGCTATGTATTATCATCGACTACTGCCGGTGTGATGAGCTGGACAAGTGCATCAGCCGGGGATGTAGTCGGTCCTGCTTCGGTATTGGATCATGCAATTGCACGATACAATACCACGACCGGTAAATTAATTCAAAACAGTGCAGCAGCGATTGATGATTATACTACAGCGACGCAGAATAATGTGACCCTTCGAGCCGAAAACGGAGCTGCTGTCAATATCAGCCTTGTGCTTACACCAAAAGGTAACGGAGCATTGGTGGGCGATAAGCCCGACAGTGCAATTACCGGTGGAAATCCCCGGGGTATAAAGTCTGTGGATTGGCAATTGCAGAGAGATTCAAGTGATCAGATAGCAAATGGTGATTATGCAACCATAAGTGGTGGAAGTAGTAACTTGGCATCTGGAATATATTCATCAGTTGGCGGTGGTTTTAATAATTCAGCCGAAGCTAACCGAAGTTCAATTCCCGGTGGGTATGGAATGCGAATAGGTCCTGATGCAACAGGAACGTTTGCTTTCAACGGTTATGACGCTGCCTTTGACAGCGCGTATGTGAATGTTCCGCGTATAGCATACCTTGGGAATGTTGATTTATGGTTAGGAAATACAAATAATGAAGCTTCATCGTTGAAATTCTTTGAAGCACAATCTTCAGATGGAGCATTCCCTGCCGGAACTACAAATTTCACAGCGTTTGTAGCCGGTACACAAAGTGCTGATATTACTTATACATTACCTACTTCTGCACCTACCACCAACGGATATGTACTCTCATCAACCACCGCCGGCGTGATGAGCTGGACTGAGCAGACGGCCGGACTCACAAACTTTACCGAATCTGTCAATACAAATTCTCCTAATGGGACGGTGCCGGTGGTACGATTTCTAGCAACAAATGCAGCAACGAATGTAGATGTGGCCATCACTCCCAAGGGATCAGGCGCACTCACAGCCCAGTCAGCCACTTCGACCATTGCAGGTGGAAGTAAACGTGGATCGTATGCCGTTGACTGGCAGCTCGACAGAACCGCTGCAAATCAAGTAGCTAGCGGAGATTATGCAACAATCAGTGGTGGACAAAACAACAGAGCAAGTGGATTATCGGCAACTGTCGCCGGAGGAAGTGGTAATTCAGTAACCGGTGACTCTTCATTTATCGGTGGAGGATATAGTAATTCGATAACTAAAGCTAATTCGACTATAAGCGGTGGGTACAATAATACTATTACACACGACCAATCAACTATCGGCGGCGGCCTCGGAAATGATGTGGCAGCTTTATCCGCCACTATTAGCGGTGGAAATAACAATACCATAGAAGTCAACGGACATCGGTCATCAATTACCGGTGGGGGAGGCAATACAATAACCGGTGGCTATTCGACTATTGCAGGTGGAAGACAGTTAACGCTAAATGGAGATAATTCCTTTGGTTTTCATGCAAATGTGACCGATGGATCTAAAGATATGACAATAGCTGAATCAAATACTGCAGTCTTTGGAAACGTGGACCTATGGCTTGCATCCAATGATAATACTCCGCGTGCTATACGATTTTATGACCAGTTCAATACAGCAGGAACATTCCCTTCTTCAGCTAAATATGTAGCTCTCAAAGCACCGAATAATGTTACCGCCGATCAAGTATATACATTGCCTGCCGATGCACCTACCTCCGCGGGACGACCTCTTACAAGCAGCACGAGCGGTGTGATGAGTTGGGGAAGGCGAACAATTCAATTGCTTAACCAGAATGTCGATTGTGGAAACCTTGCTGCCGCAGGAGGAACGGCTTATGTTGATGTTGCTGTCACCGGAGCTGTTGTCGGAAGCACAGTGACGGTATCACCACGGGGAGATATGGAAGCAGGGGTCATTATTGCATCTGCAAGGGTATCCGCCGCTGATAATGTTCGGATTAAATTTGTGAATGCAACGGGAGGCATAATTGATCCAGATGCTGTGAATTTTGATATTACTGTTGTTCAACCATAATTCACCACTTTATGAAAACAGCACTTTATCTGCTACTATTGTTATCGGTTAGCTTCTGCTCTGCACAGGTCAAGCACCCAAGTTCGGTCATGAGTTCGGGTGGTGAGACCATGAGTACGTCCACCTACATTCTCCGCGGGTCCGTCTCGCAATTTGCGATTGATTACCTGCCGCATACGCAGGGCGCTCATGGTGTGGGATTCTGGTATCAGCCGTCGTTACTCTATAAATTCCGGGATAATAGCAGTTATATTGTCATTCCGAATACAGCCGCTAATTCCGGTGATATTATCTCCATTCCTATTATTCTTGAATCGTCGAATAAATTACTCAAAACAGGCGCCAAGACCTTTGAAGCAAAAATACGTTTTAATAAATCGCTCCTTGAGCCGCTCGAAGCCCTGCAGGTCGATGACGCCGGCAATGACTACATACTCACCGTTCGAGGGGAAGTGAAAGATACGGTGGGAATTCTTGCCACTATGAAATTCCGCGCGCGGCTCGGCAATGACTCGCTCACGCCGCTGGCGTTTGAATCCTTCCGGTGGATCGAAACGACTAAGCTGAAAGTAGCCACGCAAAACGGAGAATTCCTGCTCAATGATTTATGCAAGGCCGGTGGGGTAACCCGGTTGGTGAAGAAGGGAATATCCCTTTCGCTTGCCTCCATTACTCCGAATCCTGTGCGCAATGCGACCACGCTTTCGTTTGTACTCGCCGAACGTACGGGAGTGCGCATAAGTGTCATAGATATCATGGGAAGAGAAATGTCAATAATTAAAAATGAAGAGCTTTCTTCCGGAAAATACGAAACAATTCTCAGCACGGAATTCATGGCAAACGGAAGGTATTTTGTGGTGCTCCGTACCGATAATGATGTGCTTTTTCAGCCGATGCAGGTTGCTAAATAATTACGAATCCATTACAGTATGATATATAGATACACGAAAAACTCCGCCTCGGTTCTACTTATAATCCTGCTGCTCGCATGTACGGAAAGCAAGGCGCAGAATGCCGATAACGCTGACGCAGAAATTACCTTTCGCGGAAGTATTGGTGTCAGCGGGGCATTCGGACCGAATACGCATAGCGCATCGTTTAAAGGATTGCCCACTGTACCGAGCTGCTGCCCGCAATATGCCACCGGAAGCGGAACAGGACTGACCTTCGGCGGATTGTTTGAAACTCCTCTCATGACAAATCTTTCCCTGGAAGTACGTGGATTATTTACTACGAATAACGGTACATTCACTGCTTCGGAAACCAAGCTTATTTTTGACGGAAAAAATTCGGTGGATGGACTTTTTGAACATACTATCACCACGAATTTGAGTTCGATAGGTGTGCTCCCAAGTCTTCGAATCCCACTCATCGGCGCGCTCAATGCGAGTGCGGGTATGAACATTGCCTTTATCATGGGGTCCGCATATACACAGCAGGAACGATTGGTTTCTCCCGGAGATATGATGTTTGAAAATGACAGCAGAACGCGGCTCAATTCTGAAGGATCAATTGCACAGATACGCGCTCTGCAAATGGGTTTTACCGGCGGAATTAGTTATGATGTGCCGTTGAATTACAATGCAACACTCCTGGCAACACCCGAACTCTCCTATACCTACGGTTTAACGGATATTCTGCAAAATGATAAATGGAAGGTGCACTCGCTGCGATTCGGTATTGCGCTTAAGTATGCTTGGTACAAATTTCCGGAGCTGATTGAACCGACGATTGATCCTCCGGCGATGGCCGAACCGGAAATACAAACGTTTGCTGCGCTCAAGCCGCCGTCTATATCAGGTTCAATCCACGGAAGACTGATGGACAGAATGGGGAAAATCGTTCCGGGGCACGTCTTGGAAGTCAAGAATATCACATCGACCTACAGCAGTGCACTCGTGAATTATGTGTTTTTTGATGACACGAGCGCAGTGCTGCCTGCGCGCTATGTACAATTACCAATCGAACAAACTGAATATTTCACACTCAAGGATCTCGAAGGCACGGGTACATTACAGATTTACTATAATATTCTCAATATTGTCGCCAAGAGAATGCAGCTTTATCCGGAAATCACGATCACAGTCACGGGATGTACTTCCGGTGGTGAATCCGAGAAAGCACTACCGATGCTCAGCAGGCAGCGTGCAGAGGTCGTCCGGAATTATTTGGTGGATATATGGAAAATCTATCCGAAACGCATTGAAATGAAATATCGGGGCGCACCGGAAGTGGCATCGAATATAAAAAATGCGGAAGGATTGTCGGAGAACCGACGCGTGGAGATCACGTCGAAGTCGTGGGAACTCTTTGATGTGGTGACATTTAATGATACAGTGCGGCAATTATCGGTACCCATGATCAGCATTGAGGCGGAGGCAAAGTCCGAGTCTGCGATTGAAAGCTGGCGTGTTACGGCATCGCAGGAAAAGGTGCTGTTGAAGGAGTTCCGTGGAACGGGAGACGTACCCAAGGATAAATTACGCTGGAATTTTGTCGTTGAGCCGCAGACTATTCCGCGCTTGAGTCTTCCTATATCCTTTACGTTAGACATTACCGACTACGAAGGCAGCACGAGGGTAGTCAAGAGTGATGCAGTGAAAATCAAACAGTTGTATGATCAGAAAGAGCGTATTGAGACTTTCAGTCTTATTACGTTTGGTTTTAATCAAAGCAGTGTGGATGAGTCAAATATGCGAATCATTAATCTGATCAAGACTCATATATCCAAAAATTCCATCGTGACGGTGACCGGATTGTCCGACAGAATCGGCGATGTGGATTATAATTTCAAGTTATCCGAGCGCCGAGCGAAAGAAATAGGACGTTTACTCGGTGTACCCGATGAAAAATCCTCCGGTTTGGGTGGAAGTAATTTGCTCTATGACAATGACTTACCCGAAGGAAGATTCTATTCCCGTACGGTACGGGTTGTCATCGAAACGCCTATACAATAGCCCGATGGAGGAGAGTATCATTTCGTGATGCTTTGGATATGATACTCGAATGTGCTCGGCATTTTGAGGCAGCTCTTGAAGACAGCCGATGAATACCGATATTGAGAAGAACGTTGTGAAAAAGTTCGCTCCTCAAACAATATCCGGCTATGCATCAGGTCTCGGTGAGTACTCCGAGCAGATTGAGATAACTATCGGCGAGAAAGGAACATTGGCAGCATAAGTGAGTGTCCGGCGAAACAGATTCGCCTTGAAGACAGGCAGCACTCAGGTATTGACAATTTCTTCGCATCAACGACAAAGGGTGGTAATCCACCCTTTTTTATTGGAGCCCATGAAGAGTGATGGATATTGCAGGGATAGATGGTAGCAGCTCAGATAACTTCTTTGAATGTACTATAGTTGATGTTGTATCTTGTATCAAGTACCACCTAGAATACTGTAAGAGAAGTGTAGTACATCGGCTTCTCGGCTTGGGTTGGTCGAACGGTAAAAATCAACTGCCGGAGTATCTTCGCGGTCTGCCTGGACATAGAATTCTTCCATACCATGTTTTTTACAATAGTCTTTCAGGGCTGCAATGAGCATTGTACCGATACCGCGGCGCTGCCAAGCGCTCGTCACACCAAGGTCATAGAGATACACCTGAGGAATGGATGTATAATATTGGGGGAGAATGTGAAAGGTCAGTCCGCCAACGACATGTTCGCCGGCTTTTGCCAGAAGAATGGTGAAGGTCGGAGTGTGAAGGATGCCTCGGAGGTGTTCATCGGGCGGAATCACCGCATCCTCCATCTCAAATACCTCATGGAAGATGTGAAGGAGTTGCTTGAAGTCGTCGAGATCCGTGGTCTCGCAGATGGAAATGCCGGAATGTGTCATACGTTAACTTTGCAGATAATTAAGGAAATACTTACACTTCGGTCTTGCTGTACCATTGCCGTAGCATAAAATAGAATGTACTAATAAAAATCACCGACACAAGAAAAAAGGGTATGGGAACGAGGTAAACAGTCGCCGGTAAATCATGCGCGTCGGGAAGTCCATACTTCTGTAACCGGAAAGTATCCACGCAATAGAGATGCAACTCAACGATAATGGTAAGAAGTATTGACCAAAGGATAGAGAGCAGCAGAGTATTAGCGAACCTACTCTTAAATAACAACCGTGAAAGCCCAGTTATGAGTTGCGACGTAAAAAACGCAATACTTGCACAGAAAAAAAGACAACCATGACTAAGTAGTAAAAACGCTATCCGATATGCAGTTGAGGGTGGTGGACCTTGAAGGCCAGTCCAAATTTCCGATTCGTAGGGACTACCTAAAGCCTCCAATTTAAGATAGGTAATCAAGGTGGAAATTGCCAGCATAAAGCAGAAAATATAAATCCACAGGAGAAATGGCAGGGTTTTGAAGTAGTTCATAGGCAGAGCAGATTCTACGGTGGCATCATGGTAATAAAATCAAGTACATAGACCGAACCGGATAGATAGTTCCCATCAATTGTATTGTCAGCATCAATCTCTATCACGCTGCAAAACTACGACATCCACCAATTCTGCAAAAAAAATATAGGGATTCACATCAATAGTAGTTCGCTTGATTTTCAGCTTCATCGAAGCTAAATCTCACGGGAAATTGACTCATACGAGAATAACCTCTTCTGTAACACTTCAAAATCATGATGTTCGGTAATTCCCATAGAGTGTAACAAAATACGTTACAACAGGAGCACTGGCAATTACTGCAGGAGCACTGAAAACCACCCACGACATACTGTGTGATATGTGGATAGGCCAGAATAAACGGTCACTTGTGTCACAATGTACGGAGATGCGATTAAGACGGGTAGAGAATTGAGAGTAAGACTGCAAAAAGATAACATGAATACTCTGTATGCAGTTGCAACATGTCTACACGATAGAAGGTTGCGGTACAATTATGTGGTTGCATGTGAGATTGTGTATTTTAGCATAAATATTCACAAGAACTTATATTGATGGCAAGTATGAATAACTATTTCGAGATGTTTACACTATGGATAGGAGCATTAGAGGAGCGTTTAAAGATTGATACTTCTCTTCCTATACCACTTTCGATTCAAAGCCCTATCGATCCGGCGGAAGTACCTCTTCCGTCTATCCATACAGAAATCTATAATACTCTTCCGGGGATGGTATTTGTCGTAGATGTTTCCAGTCTTAAATTTACGTATTGTTCGCCTGCCTTTACTCAATCGTTAGGAATCCATTCCGAACAGTTTCTTATTCATGGAATGCGGCTTTTTCTCTCGCTCATGCATAGAGAGGATGTTGAGTCGTTTGTGATTCATCAAATTCGGGAATTGGAGTCTGAGAAAACGGAAGATAAGGTTCATGAAGAACAGTTCCGCCTGCGAACTGCCGATGGCGGTTGGAAATGGGTGTTATCAAGGCGGGTTGTTTATGAAAAATTTCCAAACGGAAAGGTGAAAAGTTTTTTGACGTTACTCGTGAACTTTACAAAAAACAAACTGTTAGAGGAAAAGAATACCCGGCTGGTGGAACGAATCCACGAACAGAAATTGCTTCTGACAAAGTCGGAAGAGCTCCGTCAATTGTTGGAGAAGGAGAACGCGCAGAAGCAGCAGCAGATTTATCAATTAAAAACCGAACAATTAGAGACAGAGGCAGAGTACAAGCGAAAAGAACTTGTGAGTACGGCCTTGGCTCTTGCCGAGAAAAACGAACTGCTTACAGAGTTCGCCGGTGACTTGGAAAAGCTCTCCCGTGCTACGCCAACAGCAGCCAAAACAATGCTCAATGATCTCATCCGCCGGGTACGACAAGCGCACCGTTCGGAATCGGCATGGGATACCTTCAACGAACAATTCCTGACACTCCACAACGATTTCATGAAAGCTATTTCCCTCCGTTATCCGGACTTAACACCGATGGAAGTAAAAGTCTGCACTCTCCTCAAGCTCAATCTCTCGACCAAAGAAATCGCCCGCATCCTTCAGCTTTCGGACCGTAATATCGACAATCACCGCTACCGTCTGCGTAAGAAGCTCGGGCTGCGGTCGGATGATAATTTGACGGTGTTTTTGACGGGATTGTAGGGGCTGTTTTACAGGCATAGATTGTTGATTATCGACGGCATATTCTACTCGTAGGTATTCCTTATACCTACGAATCTAAGACACTACACCACTCTCCAAGTTTACCTTCCTATCTATCAGAGTTCCACTAATACTTCAAGTCTGATATAATAAATACCTCGTGTAATGACGCGGTGATATTCGCATAACTCTATTAATTTATTGAATATTGCTGGTGATAGAGTAATAATAGAGTAGTGGTGCATTATTTACAATACTATAATTTTGTTTGTAGGAATGAACAACAATCTGAATCTGAAACATGAGATATTTCATTCACATAAAATTAAACAATAATTGAGTGGTGGATGAAAAAAATGTGACCTTAATTTCGCAAGAAAATTCTGTCAGAACTTATGATACTTTGAAAGAAAAAAGCCCTCATCAGTTCTCATACATCGGAAGAACAAGCAGCGTCGGCTTAGAAAGCTCAATAAATAATTCCGATATAATAGCATGTAAATCAATACTATATAATGTTTTTCTATTTATGAAAGGTAAACTATGATACAATTTGTGAAACTGCTTCTGCCGCTTATCTTGGTTGTGGCGGCTGGCTTCTCGGCAAGAGCGCAAACGGTTGATGTTCCATTGCAATATTATGTTTTTAGTAATGGTACAACAGAATGGGGAACAATAGGACAATCGATTGCAGGTATTAGCCAAGAAAAAGATAGTGTAGGTATCGGTGCAGGGTTCTGGTTTACTCTTGAAAATAATCCAATTAATCCCCCTAATGATGGTGAAAGTATTTCAATTAAGGATATTTCGCCAAATCCAGCTTCAGAACAAACAACCATATACATAGTAAATCCAACAACGACTGAACAAGTAGTTACTTTAACTGTATTCGATGCCTCGGGTCGTGAAGTAGCAGTGGTATTGAACGGTACTGTAAAACAAGGAGAAACTCCACTACGATTTGAAACAAAATATGCACCAACAGGAACATATTTCTGTCGGTTGGTAATTGGAAATAAAAAGCAAATAGTTCAATTTGACATTGTAAAATAACATTTAATCATTATATATTTATAGGGATTACAAAATGACAAAATATATTCTAACTCTCGCATTTTTAGTGATGACAATAGCTGCTTCGGCGCAAATACCGAAAACGATGTCGTTTCAAGGAAGGCTTACGGATGGTACAGGAGCAAGTGTTCCGGCAGGAAAATACAAAATTACACTTCAACTGTTTGACACGCTTACCGGTGGTAAACAGTTGTGGCAACAAGAAATTTCCGGTGTAGATGTTTCATCATCGGGGATTTTCACAGTAACGATGACCGGACTAGACAAAGTATATGTGGATAACAACGAATTAATTTATAACAAGCAATTTTACTTGAATATGAGTTATGATGATGGGAATCTCGTTAAAGTAATAAAAAGTCGAATCCCGCTCACGTCTTCACCATACGCATTCATGGCAGAACATGTAATGCATGCTCCTAAACTAACCGAATTACTTGACGTGGATAGTACAAAAGCCCCAGCAAAAGACCAAGTGTTGAAATGGAATGGAGCAAAATGGGTTCCAGCCAATGATAGCATAACTTCGCAAGGAAGTACCGGTGGTGGTCTAAAAACGATTACGAGTGCAGATAAATCAATAAAAACTACCATCACAAATGACACCGCCGACCTTATTGTGGATAGTCTTTCACTCAATCGACTAATGAAAGGCGGTGCTACTAAAGACCAGGTGTTAAAATTTGACGGAACTACATGGAAACCTGGCATTGATAACACATCAGGTAATCCTACACCCTATACAGATATACCACCTATCAAAATTAATACTTCTACTAACAGAATTTCATTCGAACCCACTGGTGGAGCGACCGAAGGACAAGTGCTTATATTCAAAAATGGTACATGGGTAGCGGGGAATAGTGGCGGTGGGCAGACGTATTCTGTTGATTCACCTTTAGCTCTTAACGGCAATGTTATCTCAATTTCAAAAAATGCAGCTTCGCCTGGACAAGTTTTGAAGTTTGATGGCACCGAGTGGAAACCCGGAGCAGACAATACAGGTGATACTAAAAGTGGTGTTAGTTCTGT
>JBPOHH010000639.1:0-5136 GCA_052035765.1 Bacteroidota bacterium | reverse complement strand
GTAAGAATTCTGCCGAACCCGACACGACGACCTGTCCGGGAGAATTGAAATTCGCCGGTACGATAACCCCGCCGGTGCCGTTTAATTTCGTGCATACATCACTCACTACTTCATCGGCGAGACCGATGACTGCGAGCATGGTTCCGGGGTTTTCCTCGCCTGCACGGAACATTAATTCACCTCTCAGAGCCACAAGCTTGAGCGCAGATTCAAATTCCAAGACTCCTGCTGCATAAAGCGCCGAATATTCTCCAAGTGAATGCCCTGCAACGGCTTCGAAGGTGATTTTGTCCCGTAGTAAATCGACAAGGATTGCTTCATGAACAAAAAGTGCCGGCTGCGTGTAGTGTGTTTCTTTCAGCGTTTCGGCCGGACCATCAAAGCAAATTTCGCTCAGTGAGAAGCCAAGGATCTCGTCTGCCAATCGGAGTTTTTCGGCTGCCTGAGTATAGGTGGTGGTAAGTCCTCGCATCATACCGACATACTGCGACCCTTGCCCTGCAAATAAAAGTGCGTTCATTGATTCCTCTCTTGATTATTTCATTCCCCAGCGCAGATAAATACTGCCCCATGTATAGCCGGCGCCGAAGCTTGCCAGGATCACACCATCGCCATATTTGAGCTTGCCTTGCTGCCATAATTCCGACAAGCAGATTGGAATCGTTCCGGCGGTAGTATTGCCGTAGCGATCAATATTAATCATTACTTTGTCAGAACTTAACCCCATTCTTCTGGCTGTGGCATCGATAATTCTTAGATTTGCCTGATGCGGCACGAGCCAGGTAATATCATCAGCCGTGAGATTATTTTTTTCCATAATTTCTGCCGATACATCAGCCATGCCGACGACGGCAGATTTGAACACCGTCTGTCCATCCTGCACGGCGTAATGTTCTTTATTATCAACTGTTTCATGCGATGCTGGCTTTGCACTTCCACCGGCTGTCATATAGAGCGAGGCGCCGCCATTACCATCCATTTTGAGAATACTGTCCATAATGCCCACATTTTCATCATCCGAGCGTTCGACAAGTACTGCGCCTCCTCCATCTCCGAATAAAATATAGGTTGTACGATCTTCAGGATTCAGAATCGAACTCATTTTGTCGGCTCCGCAGAGGAGAACACGATTGACTCGGCCGGACTCGACGAGAGATGTGGCGGTCATTAAGCCGTATAAAAATCCTGAACATGCAGCTGAAAGGTCGAATCCCCATGCGTTGGTGAGCCCTAATTTTCGCTGAACGGTCGCTGCGGTCGAGGGGAACATATTATCCGGCGTTACCGTGCAAACTATCACACAATCAATGTCTTGCGGCGTAATTCCCCGCTGCTCGAGGCATTGTTTCGCAGCCGGAACGATGAGGTCCGACGTGGCACCATTCAAGAGAAATCGACGCTCGCGGATACCCGTGCGCGTGCGAATCCACTCGTCTGATGTGTCGATTTTATCCTCAAAGTAGGAATTTGGAAATACATCATCGGGAACATAATGAGCGACTGCCGTTATATTAGCTGGCATAGGATTTTACTTTCGAAGTTTAGGTATGTTCGGCGGGAATTGTGAGAGTTGCGAGGGTCGAAGCGATCAACCCATTAACATTTTTACTGGCGACGTCAACTGCGCGAAGAATCATATTTTCTATAGCTTTAGGGGATGATTTACCATGCCCGATAATGGCTACTCCATTCACTCCTAAGAGTGGCACACCACCATATTCCTGATAGTCGAATTCTTTGAGAATTTTTCGAAGTGTAGGAGCCATCGCTCCGACAGCTAATTTTTCGAGAAAGCCCTTGTCGGCATGCTGCTTTACTTTTGCTTTGAGCACGCCGATGATACTTTCGGCAAATTTGAGCACGATATTCCCTGTAAATCCATCACAGACAAACACATCGGCTTCGCCGAAAAGAATATCGCGACCTTCGACATTTCCCGTAAAATTAAGAGGACTTTGCTCGAGTAATTCATACGTCTGCAGCACTACTTCGGTGCCTTTGGTGCGCTCTTCGCCAATATTCAAGAGACCGACTTTTGGATGCTCGACGCCGATTATTTTGGAATAATAAATACTCCCCATAATCGCGAACTCGTATAAATGTCTGGGCTTACAGTCTATGTTGGCCCCAGCATCGACCAAGAGCGCAGGACGCTTGTGTACGGTCGGAAAGAATGAACCGATTGTCGGACGGCTTACACCCTTGATACGCCCCAAGACAAGAGTACCGGTCGTCATCACTGCGCCGGTATTGCCTGCGGAGACGAAGGCATCTGCCTTGCCATCAGCATGGAGCTCAATTCCCTTAAAAAGCGAAGAGTTGCGTTTTTTCTTAATAACGGTGGCGGGTTCGTCGCCCATACCGACAACCTCGTCGGTATGCACGATAGAATACTTCAGCCGCGATGCATCGACCTTGCTTAAGGCAGCGCGTATGTCTTTCTCACGCCCTACAAATATTACTTCAAGGTCAGATGATGTTCCGAGCGATTGTGCTGCCAATACAGCGCCTTGCACTTCATTATCGGGCGCAAAATCGCCTCCCATTGCATCAAGAGCTATTCGCATACGGTTATGCTACACTTAGGGAAATTGAAGATAGGTTTTCGGCAAGTACTCCACACGGACGCACGCTAGGATGAGCAGGTATTACTCTGCCGTAACTGCTTTGCGGCCATTGTAGTATCCGCAGTCAGGGCAAGCAGCGTGTGCTAATTTCACGGAATTACAGTTCGGGCACGTTCCTGTCGTAGGAGCTACTGCTTTATAATGTGTGCGGCGTTTGTCGCGGCGTTGCTTGGAATGGCGGCGTTTAGGATTTGGCATCGTACTTCTCTGCTTATAAAATAAAAATTAAATTGTCTGAAATTAACTGATTATTCTCTATCATTCTTTAATTATTGAGATTTAACCCCTTGAGTGCTTTCCACCGGTCGTCGATTTCGGTCGCTACCTCAGGAGCAATATCTTCCCATTCTTTATCACGGAACTCAGGCGCAATACGCTTCATCGGCAGACTCAGTGCGAGCTCTTGACGAACCTCGTCCGAGAGATCAATAAAGAGCTCATCATCGCGAATGATGTGCATCTCGCCCTCTTTTTCCCCCTCCTGCATCAGAAAGACCTGCGTGTCGGCTAAGTAATCGGCCGTCACTGGAGCGGTAATTTTTTCGGTGAATTCGTTCAATGTCCGGTCGCATATCATCGTCGCCATGCACGTAGCTTCACCCTTGAAACTATACCGCTTACCGACTTTTCTAACCGTGCCCGTCAGCGAAATTTCTCCGCTGAATTCGGGGAAAATACCATCAATTTCCCGAACATTTGCCGTCAACTGAACCGATGCCTGACCGTCTTGCAGACCTTGAATTGGCAATCTCAACATGGCGATTTTGTGCCTCTAAATTTTTACAGACTACAAATATACCACATTTTGCCAAGTTTTCAAATGTGAATGGCAGATAAATTCCCCTGTTTTTCACTTTTGCTGACATGAAATTCGAAAAAATCATCCTCCCACACCCGCTCTTCGCTGCCTGAATACTCGGATATTCCGTAATTTCGCGGATAATTTACCTCGTAGAACTCTCCAGAACAAAAACACAATGCTCTGTTTACAAAACTCAACCAACCCCGAATGGATAGCCGTCGCAAGTGCCCATATCGACGCAATTATAATAGATCATGCCCATTGCGAGAAAAAAGCCGCTGCCAATGCCATGAGTATGGTCCAGCGCTACCCCGACAAGCCGCATCTTGTGCGGGAAATGATCGCTATTCTCAAAGAAGAATGGGAACACTTCGAGCTGTGTTTTGATGAATTACAGCGGCGTGGTGTGACGATGACCCGTGACAAAGGAGATTTTTACGCCCAGGAATTAGCAAAGCTTGCCCGCAAACAGGAGCCCGAGCGCTGCCTTGATTTATTACTCATCGACGCACTCATCGAGGCACGGTCATGCGAACGGTTTTCGATACTTTCAAAATGTGAGGATATCCCGGAAGATTTACGGAAGTTCTATTATTCATTGCTTGCTTCAGAGGCAGGACATTACCGGATGTTCACCGATCTCGCCCGCGAATACTATCCGACCGACGAAGTCAAAGCGCGGCTCAATGAGCTCTCGGCTGCAGAAGCCGAGATTATCCGCGCGCTCCCCAATTCTCCCACTATTCACGGGTAAGTGTATGAATATCATTTTTATGGGAACACCCGAATTCGCCGTGCCTTCGCTTGAGGCAATTCACCGTCAATTTGGTGTGCAGGCAGTGGTGACAGTTCCCGATACACCACAAGGTCGCGGGATGAAACTCACGCCGTCAGCCGTAAAAGTCGCCACACTCGAACTCGGACTGCCCGTGCTACAGCCGGAATCGCTGAAGTCCGAAGAATTTAGGCAAGCAATCGAAGCCCTAAAGCCGGATATTATCGTCGTTGTTGCCTTTCGCATTTTACCCAAGTCGATCTATTCCCTCGCGAGTCTCGGCGCATTCAATATCCACGGGAGTTTATTACCCAAGTATCGTGGTGCTGCGCCGATTAATTGGGCAATTATCAACGGTGAATCAGAGTCCGGCGTTACGTCATTCCTCCTTAATGACAAAGTCGATACCGGCAAAATCCTCCTCAAAGCATCCACGCCGATTACCGATGGGATGACCGCAGGCGAACTCTACGCGACGCTCATGCCGCTCGGTGCCGAACTCGCCGTCGAGACGTGCGACCGACTGTTGAACCATACAGCCGATCCTATTCCACAAAATGATGATATCGCAACACCTGCACCCAAACTCTTTCGGGAGAATTGCGACATCGACTGGACCAAATCCGCACGCGACGTCAGGAATTTCATTCATGGTATCAATCCCGCACCGGTGGCTTGGACATTGTGGAACGGCAAGCGATTCAAAATATACAGAGCACAACACATCAGCGCGCAAGTCCCGACCGGTTCGTGGGTTATCCGAGACGACCAATTTATCGTCGGCTGCGGAGACGCGGCACTTTCTCTTCTCGAGATTCAGCCCGAAGGCAAGCCGCGCATGTCAGCTGCCGACTTTTTGAGAGGATACCGAGGTGAAATGAGCGGGGAATTTACGGGGCGGGAAGGTGGGAAGTCGTAAGTCGGGAAGTCGG
>JBPOHH010000211.1:0-2198 GCA_052035765.1 Bacteroidota bacterium | reverse complement strand
GCGAAAAATTCCCCACGACCATCCGCACAGTATAGCTGCCCGAGCTGAGTGATTCCACCGGGATTCTTACTTGATAATTACCATTGTCATACGATGATTGTGCGAGCGTTGCGACACGTTCGCCGGTGGAGGAGATGAGGGTAAGTTCTGCGAAACCATGTGATTGCATGGTGAATTCTACTACTCCTCCGCTTGCTCCAATAGGATTCGGGCTCACGCCAAGCGTAAACGGCGCGGGGCTGATGTCGCCCTCCACACCGACGGTGGAAGTATCGATGGCAGTCGCAGTGAGCACACAGACGCTGTCTTTGATCTTTGCATCACTGCTGAAAGTGATGCGCGCTGTGGAAGTGCCTTTTTTTGTTGGTTGATAATTCACTTGTAACTGGAGACTTTGTCCCGGCCGAAGCGTCAGCGGGTAGGTATGATTCCAATTCACCGGTTGAAATTCGGGTGTGTTTTGGAGAGCCGTCAGGTGGTCATCACCGGTGACCACGAGGTCAACGCGGCCGGTATTTTTGAGGACGAGATCGGTCCATCTGCTTTGAGATTTGAGAACTCGAGTACTGAAATCGTAGTCATTGACGTCGAGGATAGGGCTTGCGACTTCGGCTTTCAGTTGGAGAGGATAGATAATTGTGCATGTATCTCCGAGGCCGATTTTATCTGAGTACGTGCTATCTTTAGATTGTAGGAATGTAAATGTAATTTCCCGCAACTCGCCCGGCTTTATCGTAAACGGAAGTGCGACATTTTCCATCGAAAATCCTGTTTTGCCGGATTGCAACCCGAAAGTCGTAACGGTTGTTGTATTCGTCGTTTGGTTGGTCAAGGTTAATTTTTTTGATATGGCCTGCCCCGGCTTGACCAAGCCGAAGTCTAAATAATCATTTGGGGTAAGAGTAGGTTTGGATGGATTGTACGTAAATACATTCGTCGTATAATTACCATTCCTATCAATAAACCACAGCACCGCGCGGGCTGCTTTGCTGGAGTCAATTACCTTGAGCGACCAATCTGTCTCGCGTGTTTCGCCGGAGATGATAAATCGATTGCTATCAAACTGAAAGTCGTAATTATAGCTTGAATCGGCATTCAAGTCCATATAGATCAAGCCCAAATTCGTACGTGCGTTGCCCATATCAGGATAGTCTTTGACCACGCCATCACGAACAGAACCATCGCAGTTTTGCGTGCCCGTCGCAATTGGTGCAAGTGTATCGGGTATAGTGCTGTTAAAGAGCTTCACGGATGTCGGGAAGCCATAGGAGTCATAATTAGAGAAGCCATAGGAATATACCGCAAACGGAGAATTCGCGCGAATACTATAGACACCATCACCGGGCAACGTCATCTGCTTGCAGGCGTAGGTTGATCCGTTCACCGGTACGGAGAAAATCATGCCCGGAGCAGCACCAAAACGAGAGCTCACCTTCTTCCACTCAAATTTCCCGTTGACGACCACGGCGAATTCCAGATCATCCGGCACCCGATTGCTATCGGCGAGCTGATAGATGAGATTGAGATAGTGCAGTTTAAAATTGTTGTTACTGGTTTTTGCGCCCGGCGTGCAAAATACAATCTCCTTTTGATACTGTTCAAATGGTGTAAGTACCATTTGAAACGGGTCACTCGCAACATTATCATCGGCTTGGCCGGGATTATATTCGACGACATTAATTGGCTTATCGGCTGTAATAACAATTGCTCGCGGATTCAAGGTGTCAGCGCGGAGTTGAGCATAGCCATTATCAATCTGACCATTTGTTTTTGGCAGAATGAACCACTCTTTTCCATCCCGATAGACCCGCGTGTTGGGTTCTTTTGCAAATATTCGAATCATCGGATTTTTTCTCCTGCCGTAGAACGGAGTCACATGATATTCTTTCCCCCAGGAATAGGTCGGTAAATCCATTTCGGACATATAATCACACCATGGTACGCCGCCGGGGACATTCGCGCATTGATTTCCCGATACAACACTCACCGGCTTATTGGAAGTGATTCTACTGCCGGAAATATCCTGCACATCGCCATTGCTAGCAAAGCAGAGCACATCGCCTTTATTCATCGTAAAGGTGTCGATTTGTCCGGGCTTGAGTCCGCCGGACGTTGTTGAAGATGAAGTTCCACCCATTTCAAAGATCACGACTGTTTCATCATACGCGGCTGAAATCGCTGTTACAGCAACTAATTGA
>JBPOHH010000884.1:0-1896 GCA_052035765.1 Bacteroidota bacterium | reverse complement strand
AGTATTAAAGAATCTTTCGTGATTTTGTTAAATTGTCTTGGTAGGTATAATAGTTTTACCTATTATTGCACCGAATGTATTGTAAATATAATATTTTACTACATCTAAGCTCCGGTTTTACACAAGTGATGAAGCAAACTCCCACACAAATAGGTGTGGTATTTTTTCAATTCATATAGTGGAGTGCTCTATGCAGAATCCCCTTCTTGCAGCCCGCAGTTTCGCCCAAACGCGAAACGCAGTCGTAACTACTTCTTTTACCCCCCCCAATTTTTTTTGGGCGTATCTCTTGTGTAATCAAGAAGTTAGGAGGTAGAGCCGTTTGGCTGTGTCTCTTGGTGGTGGTGGTATTATGTACGTCAACTAAAGTATATGCTGATGGTAATGAATGTGATCCGGATTATGACCCATGTGGTGGTGCAGGTACTTGGTGGACTTATACTGCTCCAATCTATCACCCTCTTTTCCCTACTTGCGAAATTGATGTTGAAGTCGTTTACCAGTTTTGTCCTATAACAGGTAAATACTTCTATCGTATTCTGAATTATTATTATCCTAATGCAGATACAACTAATTCTGACTGCACTGCCCTTATAGCATGGCTTGCAGCCGACCCATCACGTAAATCTTTAATATATGAGTTAGCGATGGAAAAGCAGGCAAGTGTTCTGTTTACTAATTTCTTAGCAGAGCATCCAGGGGATACCAGAGGTATTTGTCCGAATGGATATGTATCTTATGTAGGTGTAATTGCTAAATGTAATGGCTTCTGTAACTACGAGGACATGGTTTTGGCAAAAATGATTGTAGTTCCTAAAAAATGTACTGATGACTGTTGTGTCATTGAGCATCGAATGTGTTGGAATGCCGCGACCCAATCTGTAATTGATACAAGAATAGTTACACCGACCGGTTCTTCCACTCAACTTTGCTCAGAATCTACAATTACATGTGCACCTTCAATAGTGCGTAAGAATCTAGTTGGCACAGGTACTCATACTGTCTTATTAGATTCTGTCGATGAATGTGTTTCTTCCACAGCTTGTGAATAATATAAAGGAATTACCAATGAAAATGAATCAAAAACTAGTTTCCGTACTCGGAATGATGTGGCTTGCCAGCACGGCCTATGTCTATGGTGGACAGAATAATTGTCCTACAATAGTGAACGCCACAACCTTTCAAAATCCCAAGCGTATTTCAATTGACTTCAGTAAAACAATACAAGGTCTCGCCGTCTCAAAAATGCTCTATACTTCCGACGGCGGATTATTAACGTATGGCACTATCGCTACAGATCCATCCCACTCCATCCTTACTAAACTATCCGTTGAGGGAAAAATTGAATGGGAGTATTCACTGTCATCTCGAGATACGCTCATATATATAAACAACATGCAAGAGATCGTTGAAATAACCAATGGATATGAAGTATCAGGTAGTATTGGTCTGGAAAAGTATCCGTCAACACCAAGTGATAGGTATCGCTTAGTAATTGATAAGAAAGGTAATTTAGTTTCTAAATGGGTTGGGCAACTTACTAAAGATATTCTATATAACAATATCAATTCTATAGCTATGCGTAATTTTTATACAGGATTAAACACAGTACGGACTCATAGTGTAGAAATTGATAGTAAAATGACAACTCCATCTTGGCTAACGTTTGATGATAATGGAAATATTATGAGGGAAAATATATTCTTTTCAAATCAAATAAATACTTCAGCCATACATACTAATATAATTTTTCCAACGCGTGATGGTGGCTCAGTCACTGTTTTAAATTGTGACAGTAAAGATGACCCTGATACAGCGGGGTTTTTCCAGCTCTGGAAATTCGACAAATCAGGCAACTATCAGTGGAGTATACAATTGCCGGAAGTGTATTATAGA
>JBPOHH010000526.1:0-1742 GCA_052035765.1 Bacteroidota bacterium | reverse complement strand
GACGAACGTCAGCACGCGGCGGTCGAAAAATTAGGCGCAAGTGTAGCGCAAATGCTGATGAAATTACACGCGTAATTCTGCCCTCATCTCCGGCATTTCAAGACCTGCTTTCCGGCGAAAAGTCCGTATATTTGTAAAGTTATTTGACGGTATTTCTTCAATTTCAATCAGGATTTCAGATGAACACTCATCAATGTGATATTGTGGTCGTTGGTAGCGGCCCAGGTGGATATGTAGCAGCAATTCGTGCGGCGCAGCTTGGCTTGAAAGTAATATGCGTAGAGCGTGACCGCCTCGGGGGCGTGTGCTTGAATTGGGGTTGTATTCCCAGCAAAGCACTGCTCAAAAATGCCGAATATATGACCTTCCTCAACCATGCCGACGAGTATGGATTCAACCTCACCGGTATCGGCTATGACTTCCCGAAAGTCATCCAACGCAGCCGTGGCGTCGCCGATAAAATGTCGAATGGTATCTCCTTCCTCTTCAAAAAAAACAAAGTGCAGACCGTGAAAGGTAATGGATTCGTCAAGTCGAGAAATAGCGTCGAAGTACGCGATGAGTCCGGCGCAGTGACCGACATGATCGAATGTAAAAACGTCATCATCGCCACCGGCGCACGCTCACGGATGATCCCCGGAATCGATGTGGACCGCGTGAAAGTGCTCACAAGCACCGAGGCAATGCTCCAGCAGCAAATGCCGAAGTCGATGATAATTATAGGCTCGGGCGCTATCGGCGTGGAATTCGCCTACTTCTACAACTCCTACGGCGCAAAAATCACGATCATCGAAATGATGAAACACATCGTGCCCGTCGAAGATGAAGATGTGTCGAAAGAATTAGAACGTAATTTCAAAAAATCGGGCATGACAATTCTTACGGAAACAAAAGTGCTTTCCGCCAAAGCTAAAGGCGACGGCGCTGAAGTAAAAATTCAAAAGAAAGACGGCACGGAAGAAACGCTGACCGCCGACCTCGTCCTCTCAGCCATTGGAGTGCAAGGCAATATCGAAAATATCGGACTCGAAGGTCTCGGAATCACGATGGAACGCGGTTGGATAAAAGTCGATAAACACTTACGTACCAACGTCGAAGGCGTCTATGCAATCGGTGATGTGGCAGGTCCGCCATGGCTCGCACACAAGGCATCGGCCGAAGGAATCGTCGCGGCTGAATTCATTGCCGGACATCACACCGACGGCGTCGATTATACCAATATTCCGGGATGTACTTATTGCCAGCCGCAAGTGGCGAGCTTGGGTCTGACCGAGACGAAGGCAAAAGCGGCAGGGTACGAACTCAAAATCGGAAAATTTCCGTTCACTGCCAGCGGCAAAGCGCACGGTATCGGTAAGACAGCCGGTTTTGTGAAGTTAATCTTTGATGCGAAATACGGCGAACTCCTCGGCGCGCACATGATAGGTCCGGACGTAACAGAACTCATTGCAGAATTAGGACTTGCCCGCACGCTCGAAGCAACGGGGCCGACCATCTTCAAGACCATCCACGCTCACCCGACTCTCTCGGAAGCGGTCATGGAAGCGGCGGCAGGCGCATGGGGCGAAGCGGTGAATTTCTAGGATACACTCTTCTCACAGCTATACTCAAGGGCTGACGGCTTGCGGACATCCGTTGCCGTTGAGCCCTTTTTTTAATCAGGATAATCTGAAATGTATGACCAACTACAACCTCAGTTTCTGGGAACGTGACAGCTACCTCGACCGTGATTTTATCGTCAT
>JBPOHH010000540.1:0-3128 GCA_052035765.1 Bacteroidota bacterium | reverse complement strand
TCCGTGCGGATAAATTCGAATGCCCGCATCGTCAAAAATGCCGCAAGTGCATGCGTAATCGGCACTCTACCGCGAAGAGCGAGTCCGGCAGCAGCGCCAATCATCGTTTGCTCGGCAATGCCGACATCAATAAATCGATTCCCGATTTTCGCCGGTAAATTGCGAATCGCCGCACGGTTTTCTGCCGTGAGCACGAGGTAGCGTTCGTCACGTTCGATGAGATTATGGAGAAGTGTTTCGTAGTTCATAAATTACCGTACGATAAGGGTTTCGGAAGTTAATTCTGCTAATCTTCCACCGTGGAGTTCAGCCAGTAATTGGGTGATTTCATCGGCAGTAAAATTTGCAAACCAGCGGTCAGCGCGCGCTTCGATACTTGGTGTACCTTTGCCGCGAACCGTGTGAGCAATCACCGCATTCGGCTTGCCACCATCAACCGGAATCGATGAAAAGGTATCGTGCAGGTCGTCGAAATTATGTCCATCGACCGCACGAACGGTCCATCCGAAAGCGCGGAATTTATCGGCGAGAGGTTCGAGCGGGATTAATTCTTCCGTGCGGATATTCGCCTGAAATTCATTGCGATCGACAACCACGATAAGATTATCTAAATTATAGGCTTGCGCGACTAATAATCCTTCCCAAATGCTGCCTTCATTCAGCTCGCCATCGCCTAAAATCACCACGATTTTATTGGCAGTGCCGCGTAATTTGCAGTCGAGCGCCACGCCAATTGCTACGGAAAGCAAATGCCCCAAGCTGCCGGAGTAGAATTCCACGCCGGGAATGTTGCGGTTCGGATGCCAGTAAATATCATCAGTCGTTAGCAGGTGATTCGTGAGGCGTTCAGGACTAATAAAGCCGAGTTCGGCGAGCGTGCCATAGAGCGCAGGCACGTCATGTCCTTTAGAGAGAAAGAGATAGTCACGCTCCGGGTCACTAAGATTTTCAGGAGTAATTGCCAGAAAATTCGTGTATAAATACACGAGCACATCAGCGCAGGAAAGCGAGGCGCCGATAAAACATCCACCACGGGTGGCCATGCGGATGCAATGTTCGCGCACACGGAAAGCGATATCCTTCTGCAGGTCGGGATTCATCATAGTATAGTACGTAAATGAAGTATAATCATGGAGATAATTATTGTTGTTCTTGAGGAATTTGTACTTCTGCATCATTGAATTTTTTTGTCGCGCGCGGCGAAATTGTTCGTAATTCTCTCAGATGGTGGCGATACCAATTCACGCCGGCGAGATGCGCATTGATTGCCGCGATGTCGGGATGCTCGCTGAGAAGCATCAGGATATCCTGCATCGTAAACATGGGGTTCGATGGGTAAAGATGCTCATACACCGTGCGGATAAAGTCATAATCCTCGGGATAATCGAGCGTCCAGCGGTGGGTCATGGAGTAATTTTTCCGTCCTGCGCAAGTGACATTACCGATGTAGAATTTCGATGGATTGTCCCAGATATAGGGTGTGGTATGTTCACGTTCGAAAGGCTTGTCGGCATGAAACCAAGCCGCGTGAAGTACTTCAAGCGGAACGACTTCCACGTCATTGCCATCAGGAAATGTGGCAGGATGAAGATTGGAAACATAGTCGTACGCGTTCGGATGAGCCAGGTAGAACTGCAGAACAGTATCAATAATTTCGGGGTCAATCAGCGGACAATCGGACGGAATTTTGACAATGACATCGGCCCCGAAAGCGAGTGCTGCGTGATAATGCCGGTCAAGAAGGTCGGTGGGATGTCCGCGAAACACTTCGTAGTTGTGTGCTTCACAGAGTTGCACAATTGTATCATCAATGCTGTCAGTGGTCGTCGCGACGATAGTTTTCCATGGAATAGAAGCCCGCGACATACGCTCTAACTGATGAATTAATAATGGTTTACCGGCTGCTTCAAGAAGTACTTTGCCGGGAAGGCGAGTCGAGGAACACCGAGCTTGTACGACGACGAGAATTTTCATGATGCGTAGTTCTCCTTGGAAAAGAGGCGTACCATCGGTGCCAGGGTTGGCGATTGTATGAGGGTGTCCGTCAATGTTCGCTCAGGCGTCCGAGACGGATGCACGCTCGTGCGGTAGAACAAATCTCTACAGACAGCAGCGATATTCACTGCGGAAGTTCCACCATTTTGAATTGGCGCAAGCTTATGTAAAATATCAAGGTTAAATTCAGAATAGACTTCCTTGCCGAGGGCAATTCCCACATAGACAACCGTAGAAAAGCGCGTGACAAGTGTGTCGCAATTAGCAATCATAGGGTTGATATTTCCCCGTGGGATGACGAGTGCGCCGGGTGCGTAGCGGTTGATTTCGGCGGTGGCGCGGTCAACGAGTTCATTCGGGTGAAGCTTGAAAATGAGCGGACGTCCGGCGGCAATTGCCACTGCCTGTTCGATAAATTTACGGCGATTCTCGAGTTTGAATGTTTCCCGGGAGTCGCTTGTGGCGACGAGCACGTAATTTTTATACGGGAAGTCATTGGTGAGCCATTCGGCGCAGTTATCAAAATTTGGAATGCCGGTCACGACAAGCTTGTGTGACTTGACACCTTTTCGGATGAAATGTTCGCGATAGCCCTCGGATGCCACACAAAATACATTATATGCATCCGAGAGGCCGGTCGTGGAAGTGCTTGCTACATACCGGGGAAGCTTGAGCCATTTAACGAGATAATAGGCCATGTTTTCGGGGTCGGTCATGCCTTCCTGAACGAGGATAAGTCGTTTGGTACGAATATTTTTCGGCACCAGCAAGTCGCAGCAGGTGAGCACGAGATCGTACGTATGTGCCGCGCCGCGATAGTCAATAGAAAGGGAATTATTATGGAGATATTCTTCCGTTTGCCGGCGAAATTCACCACCGAGAATCGAAAAATCGAGGAGTCCGTTCCGCGCGAGAATGTCGATAAAACCATCGGAATAATAGGGAGTGAAAAAATGCTCGAATTCGGGTACCTGTTGCGCGATTTTGTGCATCATCGTGGTCTGATTGAGCGAACCGCAAATAAAGAGGATACGGGGAGTTTGGAGCATGAATGTGCGTTTATGATGGACGTTATCCCAATTTCAAACGCAAATTACGCGCATAGTATTACGTGAGTATTTTGGTGATATTAT
>JBPOHH010000120.1:0-2280 GCA_052035765.1 Bacteroidota bacterium | reverse complement strand
GCACGAATGATATCTTCATCTAAAATATTTCCGACTATTTCTTCCTCACATAATGCTTGATGCGCAGGCGACATCGGATTAAGGTCGATGGTGACGACAGCATGACCCTGACTCGACAGTTCTTCAAGCAATGTATGCCCGATTTCGCCATTGGCACCGGTAATGAGAATTGTTTTTTTGTTCATAATGTAATGTAGTTTGTGATAGAATTATACGGACAATCGTATGTTTGGACGGCAATGATTGACCGCAGTTCAAGGCTTGGAGTAGGCACTGCGGTGGAACCATTAACCATGTAATACTAATTTATTTTCAAGATCTTATTCAATTAACTTCAACCTCATTTGCATGTCATCATGGATCTCTTGCCAATTCACAAGCGGCGTCATTACGCCCTCGTGTAGATGAGTCGAGATGCCTTTCATTGGGGAAATGCAGAGTGCTTTACCAAGAAACAGCAGTCCACCGAAGAGTCGGCGGCTGAGGTAGGCATCATTGGCATTTTTTGCTGATTTCGCGAGTATCCGACGATATTTTTGAACGGTTTTCCCCTCGCACAAAAACGTAAACGTCGTATTGGTAATCTGTCGCCAATGACAAAAATTCGACACGAATAAAAGCGAAAACCGACGATACCGGGGCTTGTATCTATCAGGATAATCAGGAGGATGAATAATCAGCGACTGCTTTGATGTGTTGACCAATATTTCAAGGGAAAGCCGCCGTGGCTTGTAGCCCAACACGTCGTTTCTATTGACAATCAAATCGTTCAATATATGAAATGCATCAGGAGTATGCAGATAATCATCTTCACAAAAATACACCCAATCGTCGGGTTTTGCAGTATCTGCCACTCGAAAACTTTCCCGAATCGAGTCGTCATTGCCCCAGCTTCCATGGGTAATTTGCACCGGGAAACGAGTAAAAAAAGCTGTTAACTCATCAGATAATTTGTCGGCAAGTATATGAATTGTATAATGGTAGCCCTGAACAGCCTCATAAAGACTCAAAAAACACATCTTTATCAACTCTCGCTTGTCGAGTCCAAACGGTCTGGGGGCATTATGGACGGATTGCACCACATCGCAGGTACGGAAAATTATCAAATAGTGCGGAGTATTCACTTGTTTATATCCAGCTTAGAAGTGTATTTTTCATAGATTCATGGCTTAAATGATCGAATGTTTCGAGAGGAATATCTGTGACCGAACGGTAAAATTCTTCATCAGTAATCAGACGTTTGCCAATTTGTATTGCATTTTCCATGTCAAATTCATCGTTCACTGTCGTCAAAGGGAAAAAATCCTCAGCGTGACCTGTCGATCGGGTCGTAATCACAGGAATCTGCAAAGCAGCGGCATCGAGTACATTGCGCCCCCATGTATATCGATCGTCTAAATTCAACCATAAAAAAGACTGCCCCGTAATTTTAAAGATATTTTCCAGATGCGTCATTGGTTCTATTCTCAGATTCGGATCTTTATATATACTCCGAACTTTTGAAATCACTGCTTCTTTGTTAACGAAAGAATTGTAGTGCGCGTAGTTCTGCCAGAGTGTGTTGAGCTTTCTTGATAGCTTCCTCTCAAATCCATAATAGTCAAGGCCAAGCTCTCGAGCGACAAAATAATCGTTCCACCGTGCGGTAAGTGGCGGACAAATCAGCACTTCCTTCTTTCGATCTCGAATGGGCACCGAATGCTTCCGAATTGTGGCAGCAGGATAGGGGATGCCGAGATATTCTACTCTTGCACTGGTTATTGATCTCAGCAAATATAAAGAAAACCGATTAATACAATTAACGACATCGGCAGCATCGAGCGCTTGCTTGACTATTGTACTTGGTACGAGATAATCAGCCGCCTGACCCTCAATAAGGGCAATCCATTTAGCATCTGCACGAAGTTTGTCTCGAAATTTAAAATATTGCGGGAAGCAACCAATATTTGTATTCGCGATGACAATATCGTACTGAGATATTTCACTCGCTTTTGCCACCCGATAGCCACGATAATCTCCCCAAAAGGCAAACGCCCAAGCTTCGATGCCATTCATGGTATTTTTGGTATTCGGAATATCGCGGGCTGACCATCTTTCGGAATTGCCGCCTAATACTAGCACCTTCGGCTCGGAAGAAGATATTTTCATAACTGTTTGATATTTATACAATTCTATATCTTGACTGTAATTCGCCGAATGCCGTTATAATTTTTTCGGAGGAAATCGTACGCACTTCCTGGTCACCTTCCGGCACAACGAGTATAAATTTTGCGTGTTGAG
>JBPOHH010000100.1:0-15383 GCA_052035765.1 Bacteroidota bacterium | reverse complement strand
GTCTATGACTCACGGGAAATATTTTCTGCGCTCGCATCGAATCATTCCCGGCCACTGAGGCAGAAAATGATCAGCAGTATCGAACGCTATTATATTCCTAAAATCTCTAGGATATTTACCTCCGGTGATCTTGATTCGGATTATCTGGCTACGTATCTTTCTATTCCCCGTCCCGATGTAGTAATGAATCTGCCTCCCTACTCCCCGGCCGTGAAGTCTGATTTATTTCGTGCACTCTACCGTATTCCCAATGAATTCAAAATCTTGCTTTATCAGGGATGGATCGCTGAAGGGCGTGGCATTCTCCATGCTGTTCGCTCGCTCCGCTATCTGCCCGACATCGCGCTTTGCCTGCTCGGAGATGGAGATTACCAGACGACAGTTCGGGAAACAGCTCAACATGAAGGAGTTGCAGACCGGGTGTATTTCTGCGGGAAAGTCCCCTACGACCGGCTCGCGCAATGGACAGC
This sequence comes from Bacteroidota bacterium, assembly GCA_052035765.1. Taxonomy (GTDB): domain Bacteria; phylum Bacteroidota; class Ignavibacteria; order Kapaibacteriales; family UBA961; genus JADJXV01. Next base: position 14,913 of record JBPOHH010000100.1, on the reverse strand, counting down.
GGCTGCAGACGCCGGGCTCTGCTTTATCGAACCCATCACTCTCAGTTATTCATTTGCATTGCCGAATAAACTATTTGAATACTGTATGGCAGGTATCCCTTCACTTGTCAGCGACTTACCGGCAATGCGGCATGTGACGGACTGCTATCCTATCGGAAAAGTAGTATCGCCCAATTCGACACCCGAGGAACTTGCAGCAGCGATTCGCGAACTGTTCAGCACTGATTTTCTCGATCGATTTCATAGCATTCAAGCATCTGCCGCACGCACCTATTGCTGGGAAAATCAAGAATCCACGGTGCTCGACATCTTTGCATTAGAACAATAATAACCCCATGAATTTCAAATTATTACCCTCATTCATTACTTTTCGGAATCTGAGTATTGCCTGCGCTGTTTTGCTGGTGATTCGCCTGATATTTGTGGTGATGACCCACCATAAAATTCACAGCGCGGAAGATTTTCTGATCGCGCAAAATCTCGTCGGCGGCTATGGCTATACCTTCGACACGAATGTCGGTGCTACTGCCCTGAAAGCTCCTGTCTATCCCCTCTTTCTCGCAGTGTGCGTTGCTGCCTTCGGAACGTATGCTCAGCTTGCAGCTGCACTTCTTCAGCATTGCGCTATCGCATTTGTTCCACTGCTACTTGCGCGTCTTGGACGAGTGTGGAACATAGAATTTCTTGGCTGCCTTTCAGGGTTTTTATTTCTCCTTCACCCATCATACTTCTACTACCCGAATGTGCTGGAAGTCACCAATTTGTTTATTCCTCTTTTCCTCATCTGGGGAATACTCAGCACCCGCCTTTGGCAACGAAAAGAGAAAAAAACAGCTCTGCAATGGGGAATCCTGTCGGGAATTCTGATTCTCACCCAACCTCTTGCAATGCCGTTTGTGATGGCAGTCATGGGAGGGATGCTGTACCGGCGAACATACCATATCCTCACCATTTCACTACTTTCGTGCATGATAGTCTTTACTCCCTGGATTACAAGGAATTACCTCACGTTTCACAAAATTGTGCCTACCAAATCTGCCTTTTGGATGAATTTTTACGTGGGCTGGCTGCCGCAAAATCATGGCCGGGCGGAATTCAACCTCCTGCCCGAAGGCGAGCGCGCGGCGATTGATTCACTCGAAGTGATTACGAATGATGTGGAATTAGAGCAGCACTACAAGACAGCGACACTTGCACTCTGGAAAAATCATCCCATCCTGACGGTGCGGAAATTTCTTTATCAGGCGGGAATCTATTGGTGGGTGCCGGTGCGCTATCAGCAGGATACGAGTATTGAATTTCTTGTTATACGAAAACTTCCCGTCGTGTTCCTGAGCGTTTTCTGGTGCTTGGGTATGGTGTTTTTATTCCGACAGCATCGCCGAATTGCCTGGCTGAGCATCGCTGCACTGAGCTACTTTACGGTAGTTTATGGAATGACTCACACGGCGAATATACGTTTTAAGCTTGATATAGAATGGATTGAACTCTTTGCCATAGCTGCACTTTGGGAATTTCTGCTACTACGGAGGAATTCATCTACACTGCAAAAAGATACTGCACTTTGAAAAAATATCCTCGCGAGGCAGGACGATATGTGGTATCAAAAAATTCCTGACTGTTGGGTTTTTGAATCTCATGAAAATTTTGCCATCGACTCGTCGAACCGATATAAAAAATCGAAAACGGATTCAGCTTGTAGGAAATAAGAGGTTCGAAACTCACTGAATTGCTGAAGCTGTCATACTGCACGACCACCCGCGCGGAGAGTTCGCGGGAATGCTGGTAATTCACACGCGAGCGTATAACAATTCCATGATAGATATTTTCCCCGTTTGGATAATCAAGCCGCGCATAATCGATATTTTCCTGAAGGATAAGGCGGTCTAAGGGCTTGAAGGTAAGACTACCGCCGGCGGAGAGAACATTCCCGAGGACTGGGCGATCGACATTTCTGGCAATGCTCGTACCTGTTTGAAAATACATATCTCCCTGAAAATACTCACTGAATTGAGAGCCAAGATTACCTGACAACCGTCGAATTCCCACAAAATAGAAATTATTAAAGCGTTCTTCGCTCATCAGATAGTCAAATGAGAGGAATGTTTGCCCTTTGAAGCGAACATTTATCGAGGGTACGATCCACCCGTCTTTGACAGTACCGTCAAAATTCCAGATTCTCCCCGCGCTGAACCCCGGCTGCCAATCTTCGACCACTTTTCCATTCGGATACATTTTATATGCGGACCAATAGGTGATTTTCTGTTGATTTGCTCTTGGCTCAAACCCTGTCTCGGCGCGGAAGCCGGGGCTCATCTTCGCCCCTTGCAGTTCAAACATAAAATGGCGTCCATACTGCTTGACGCCGGTATAGAGAGCATACCCGTTAAATTTCTCACCATCAAGAGTAGCAGTGAAATTACCGTGGTCAAATGTCAAATTGCTCTCGCAGACATTGGGCTGAAACGCTTCCCTCGTTGTGCTGACAAGCAGCTGCCCCTCGACCTGTACATTATCCCAGAACCTGTACAATGCATCCGCACCGCCGGTGATACTGTATCCCCCGCCGTCATATTGCCTGTCGGTGAGGAGTCCGCCGACATTGGAGCCATCACTGAACGCATGTCGAATTCTGAGTATGTTGGTCAGACTCTTGCCGGTAATTCCAAAGAGACTCCGTTCTTCAAGCGGCACGATGACCTGTGTCTGTCGGTCATACGCCGAGATCATGCCGAAGCTTGTGTTGCCGACGCCGCCGGTGAGCTTCATGGCTGCGAGGGGACTATTAATTGAACGTGAGTAGAAGGCATTAATCCACGTCTGATACAGGTCTGCACCTTCGCTGAAGAATGGACGACGTTCTGGATAGAATAACCGAAAGGTAGAATTGGCATCAATCAGCGCCTGATCGGACTCGACTTGACTAAAGTCTGGATTATAAGCAGCTTCGACTGATACAGTAGAACTAAACGGATAGCGCACACTAAGGCCGAAATCGCCTTTGACAGGAGAATGAGCGAATCCTGATTCGGGATTGGAGGGGTTGGATAAGGAGCCGGACTGTGAACCGACGACAGAGGGCAAGAGCTGAATTGCCGAACCTGACCGGATATTCGTAATACCCGTCATTGTTCCGAACTGACAGGGCCAGCAGGAATTGTCCCGGCTGTTTTCCGTCCAGGATATCTGCCGGCGTGTCTGCCGTGGCTGTATGCGCAGGATAGTAAAATCCCATGATTGTATATCGTTATCCGGGAATCTGAGACTACTGAAAGGAATAGCAATTTCGACTTGATAACCGCTGTCGGTGACGATGCCTTTGGATTCGAAAATAATGTCGAGCGATTCGTCCTCATTGCCACCGTTCATCCAGCGTAAATCGCCCTGAATTCCAATCGGATTGACAAATACCTCGTATGCCCAAGATGATGATTGATATGTGTCGAGGATAATTCCAATAAAATCATCCCTGAAGATACGATCACGGTCCTGAAGCGATACCCGAATATCGGAGGGATTGTCGTAGGCAATGAATGCCATGTATAAATGCTTATCATCATATCCCATATAGACTTCCGTTCCGACTGGCGGACAAGTATTGTCTCCCGGACTGATTTCACAGAAGTTACCGGCTGTCGCTGCCTGTTTCCAGACGGCTTCGTCTATTGTACCATCAATGGATATCGACGAGGTCGGAAATCGTGGAATGGTGACCACCGGCTTCCGATTCGGTGTAAAATGCGGTAATTGGGTCGCTGATGATTGAGCGGACACATCAAATGCAGAGAGGATTGTAAAGACAAAGAGCACACACAGCCAACACCGCTCTACGAACGTACAAGAAGAATTCATCTATGGTAAAAGTAAATGGAGAAGCTGCCGGGAACACAATGGCAGGTTATATAAATAGCAAGCTTTCAGGGAGATATCCGGCAATCAGCGAGCGAATGCGAACAAAATTACGGCGCATTGCGAGCGGGGAAAACCTAATATATGTTAAGCGAACGTTAAGTACGCTTCCCTAGAATCTGCCGGGAAGTTAGCATGTACTTTCGAAAAAAATACCGGCGAGAATACTCAAGGAGTCGAGAAAAGTTGCCCTGAAAAATCATTATTTCCCGGAAATTGATGTTCTATCTCACTACTCCGTTTTTTTCCGTCAGTAAATAACGGTAAATTTGCACAAGGAAATACAAACTCATTTTGAACGTCCTTGGCGCGAATTCAAAACGTGTGAAGTCGGTATTCGCGGGCTGTTTTTGCGATTGCAGAGTCATTTTTCACACATAATTTTTTATAATTCAGTAGTACTATGATAGAAATTCTCAAAAAACTTTTCGGCACAAAACACGATAAAGATGTAAAACTTCTCCGACCTATTGTCGATGAAATAAATCAGGAATTCGCCAAGCTTTCCGGTCTCTCCGACAGTGAGCTTCGCGCGAAAACCGATGAATTTAAAGCGTATATCAACGAGCAAATCGCTCCCCTCACCGAAGAAACCGCTACCCTGCGTCAGAAGCTCAGCACCGAAGAGCTCACCCATGAAGAGCACGAAGAAATCCACACACGCCTTGGCCAAATCGGCAAAGATGAGCACACAGCCATCACCGAAGCGCTTAATGAATTGCTCCCACAGGCATTCGCTGTGGTCAAAGAGGTCTGCCGCCGTCTGACCGAACGTAAGCACCGATACGAAGTCGTCGAGACCGAGCAAACCTGGGAGATGGTTCCCTACGATGTGCAGCTCATTGGCGGTATTGTCATTCACCAAGGCAAAATTTCGGAAATGGCGACCGGCGAAGGTAAAACCCTCGTTGCCGTCGCACCAATGTACCTCAATGCACTCGCAGGCCGCGGAGTACACCTCGTGACCGTCAATGATTACCTCGCCCGCCGTGACTGCGAATGGATGAAGCCGGTGTTTGATTTTCTGGGAATAGTCGTCGGGGCGATACAATCGCAGCAAACGCCGGACGAACGTAAATATCTTTATAATTGTGATATTACGTATGGTACGAACAATGAATTCGGTTTTGACTACCTCCGTGACAACATGGTCACCGATGTCGAAGAAATGGTGCAGCGACCTCACTTTTTTGCTATCGTCGATGAGGTCGATTCGGTGCTTATTGATGAAGCTAGAACGCCGCTTATCATTTCAGGTGCCGTCGGACACGCTGCCGACCAACGTTTCGACCAAATGAATCCACGTGTCAAGCGCCTTGTCGAAGCACAATCCAAGCTTACCAATGGAATTATTTCCGAAGCAGAACGCTTGATGAAATCCGATAAGAAAGAAGACCGCGCCGCAGCCGGCGTTGCCATTCTCCGTACTCACCGCGGGACACCGAAGAACAAACGCCTCGCTAAAATCCTCCAAGAACCTGAATATCAAAAACTTATGCGTGAAACAGAGCTTGATTACCTCCGTGATCAGGGTACACGCATGTCGGAAATTGACGAAGAATTATTCTATACCATCGATGAGCGGAATCATCAGATTGACATCACCGAAAAAGGACGCGAAATGCTCACCGGAGCAGGAGAAGATCCTGAGATGTTTGTGATACCGGATATTGCAGCAGAGCTAAGCGCGCTTGAAGGGAATCGTGAATTGAGCATAGAAGACAAGCAAAACAGAAAAGACGAATACATGCGCCTCTATTCTGAGCGTAGCGATATTATCCATACCGTTTCACAAATTTTACGTGCGTATTCACTCTATGAACGAGATGTGGAATACGTGGTGGATGAGGGCAAAATCAAGATCGTCGATGAGTTTACGGGTCGTATTTTAGAAGGTCGCCGGTATTCAGACGGCTTGCATCAGGCGATTGAAACAAAAGAAGGTGTCGCTGTCGAACGTGATACGCAAACGCTTGCGACCGTTACCCTTCAAAACTACTTCCGCCTGTATAAAAAATTAGCCGGGATGACCGGTACTGCGGAGACGGAAGCAGCGGAATTTGAGAAAATATATAATCTCGACGTGGTGGTAATTCCAACCAATAAACAAGCTGTTCGTAAGGATTTAGATGATTTCATCTACCGCACCAAACGTGAAAAATACAATGCGGTGACCGTCGAAGTGCAGCGCCTCGTCGCCGAGGGACGTTCGGTACTCGTCGGTACGACCAACGTCGAAGTCTCCGAAATCCTGAGCAAAATGCTCCGTCGGGCAAATGTCGCTCATAATGTTCTCAATGCCAAGCAGCATCAACGCGAAGCTGAAATCGTCTCGCTCGCCGGTAAACGCGGACAGGTCACGATCGCGACCAACATGGCGGGTCGTGGTACGGACATCAAGCTTGACCCCGATGTGCGTAAAGCAGGCGGGCTTGCTATTGTCGGTACCGAACGCCATGAAGCACGGAGAATTGACCGTCAGTTGCGTGGTCGTGCCGGTCGTCAGGGTGACCCCGGATCGTCGCAATTCTTTATTTCGTTAGAAGATGATTTGATGCGGCTGTTCGGCGGTGCGCGTATTGCGACGGTGATGGAAAAGCTCAAAGTACCGGAAGGCGAACCGATTCAGGCAGGCATGGTGACCAAATCAGTCGAGAATGCGCAGAAGAAGGTCGAAGAGAATAACTTTGGTATCCGTAAGCGCTTGCTTGAGTATGATAATGTCATGAATCAGCAGCGCGAGGCAATTTACGACATTCGTCGTCAGGTACTCAAGGGTGAGCGCATGAAGGGTGAATTGTTTAATTATGTCGAAAATCTCGCGTATGAATGGTATGAAAACTTCCACCCTGAAGGGAATGTAGAGGCTCTTAAAGACGCTGCCCGCACTTCCCTTCTCTGCGAAGTCGAGATTAACCATACTGAATTCCGAGATATTAAAGCCGATGAATGTGTTGAGAAAGTCGTCGCAGCTGCCCGGGAATTCTATGACAGAAAAGAAGAAAAGCTGGGTGTAGAATTTACGACACACCTTGAGCGCGTGGCACTTTTGCAGACAATTGACGAAAAATGGCGCGAGCATCTCGTGGTCATGGATGAGCTCAAAGAAGGTATTCACCTGCGAGCTTATGGACAGAAAGACCCTCTCCTGGAATACAAAGGCGAAGCGGTTCGAATCTTCCAGCAACTCGTACATGATATTCAGAAAGAAGCTGTAAACTTTGCGTTTAAGTTCTTCCCGCAAATCAGTATTCAACCGGAGCAGGAAGCCACTCCGCAGCGTAAACCGATACCACGAAGAGCGCCTGCCGAAAATGGCGGTCTGCCGAGTCTGTCAAATGTTACGGTCACCAATTCGCCGTCGCTGAGATTTTCTCATCCGACGACGACACCGGCATATCTTACCGGTGAGCAACCTCAACAGGATGACAAGCCTTCAGTAACATTCCACCGTGATTTACCTAAAATCGGCCGGAATGACCTCTGTCACTGCGGAAGCGGCAAAAAATTCAAGCAGTGTCACGGTCGAAATTCAGCAGAATAAAAAAATATTTGGCAAGTGTAGCCCGAGTGTGTATTTTTGCTGAAAACAACGTATATAACAATATTTCATATAACTATTTAGGGTGATTTAGTCATGAAGAATTTTTTTACAATGCGAGGATTAGTCGTACTTACGATTGCTGTCGCAGCGCTGGTGGGTAATGTACAGCAGACTTCAGCTCAGAAGTATACCTTCGATCCGGGTAAAACGATAAACACAGAATGGTCAGGACAGGAGTCAATCTATGTTGACCTGGATATTCTCAACAACACGAAAAGCGAACTGAAACTCTCGTGGATGGTGATAGAGAACAATATACCAATGGATTGGATGTTCTCACTCTGCGACAATGTCAATTGTTTTTCGAGTAGTGTAATTCCTACCGAAGGCTCGGATTTTTTTCCAGCCGATGCAGGTGGCAAAGTATTTTTCAAACTGTTGTTTGATTCAAGCGGAGCGTTTACAAACGTAACTACAATTAAATTAGGCGTCTACGAGACAGGTAACAAGCAGGCAGGTATCGACACGGTAACGTTCAATATTCTCCCTAAGCTCAGTGGTGTACACGAGCCATCTACTCCTTTCGCTGCCGTGCTGCCGAATCCATCTACTTCAACAGTGCATCTGAGTGCAATTAATGCTGTTCAAACAGTTGAGGTATATTCTGCCGTTGGAGTAAAAGTAATGGAAATTGCCAATACATCTGCTGAAGTAACATTGGATATTCGTCAGTTACCGGTAGGCGTATATTTTGTGAAATCTCGTGATATTTTTGGTAAGATTCATACGGCTACCTTCCACAAAATGTAACGCATCACAGCAGGTACTTGTAAGGCAAGTTGTTCTAGAAAAACGGCTTGCCTTTTTTATTTAGATTCGTTCCATCCCGTAGGGCATGACCGGCAGAATTTATTATCCCCACAAAGAGGACAAACCCACACAATTATACAGCAACAACGGATGGAACAAATACCCGATCTGAATGGTTTAGCATTTTGACTCGAGATACTTCTTTACTTTATTGATATGCGTATTCTTTGTATACTTCTGCTGTTTGCATCTGTTTCGCTGAGCCCGGCGCAGGAAAAACCAGATATTACTCTGCATGGCGCAGCTTTTGTTTCAACCGATGTATATTCATCATCGAGTCCGGATACACTGTGGAAGCCACGCCTTCCTGCCTTATCTGCCCGCGCTATTATCAGGGCGAACCTCACTCTTTTTAATCAGATAGACGCTCCTTTTGAGATCTATGCCTCCACAGCGGGCTCAGGATTACAGCAGCCATTTAATCAATTCGGTATCAGCCCTCATTATGACTGGCTGACCGTTCATGCCGGGTATTTTTCTTCGAAAATCTCAGATCTGACCTTTGGAGATGTCCGGCTCTTGGGTGGCGGAATAGAAGTACACACCTCACACCTTCATATCGCTGCGCTGTATGGCATCGGTCGACAAGCAAGATTACCGGATTATACTGCTCAATTTGCCGGTGAATATAAGAGAACTATGGCTGCTGTGAAGGTAGGCTATGGCGAAGAGAATGATTGGCATGTCCAGCTTAATGTGATCCAGTCACTCGATAACTCAGCGACACTTCCCAAGGACTCCCTGCTTCCCTTTCCTACCGAAAATCTCGCCTCGACCATTAGTTTTGGAGTACCTTTCTCCGACTATTTCAGAATGAAAGGAGAAGTCGGTGCTTCGATTTTTTCGAATAATACGACTGCACCCGAGCTGCCAGATTCGTTGATACGATTTCCTGATTTTTTGTTTACTCCTCGATATTCGACGCAAATTGATGGTGCCGGTAAGCTCTCGTTTATTCTGACCCCGTCCCGATATTGGTCACTTAAACTCGATGCACAATGGATTGGCCCTGGATATGTTTCCCATGGGTATATGCAGCTACAAAACGATATATTTGAAACAGTTATCGCGCCATCTGTTCGACTGTTTGACTCCAAGCTCCTCCTGAGATCATCACTGGGAATGCGCTTGAATAATTTACGGGGCAACCGTCAGTCGGCAACGAGCAGGGTCGTCGGTTCCATGCTGGCTTCTGCTCAGATTTCTCCCGAATTGTCCGTCGATGCACAGTATTCCAATTATGGTATCCGCTCTTCTCATGTCAACGATACCCTTCGTCAGCAGAATATTTTTCAGATGATTTCTATTTCTCCTCGCTGGGCTTTTTCAGCGATGGATATGCCGCAGACTATCGGTCTATCCTATTCGTATCAGGATGTGGACGATAAGAATCTCTTTACTGCCGTGTCGACTCTCAGTACTACACATCTTGCTTCAATTGTGCATACACTTACGACCGATGCGACGTTGAATTTTTCTACCAGTGGCATGTATACGAGTATAGTGACCCCATTTCTCACGACAACTGTTTTTAACGTAAGTGAAACAATTCAGGATAGTTATTACGACGGCAAACTCACTGTGGCAGTGACTGGCGGGTATAGCTTTGTACGCACTTTCGGGCAGGACAATCAATTCGTCGGCAGACTCATGAGCTCGTATCAGCTGACAGAAAAAGGCACGCTGATGCTGACAATCAATTCAAACAATTACGATTATGCACAGGCTGCTGTCGGGAATGCATCTTTTCGGGAATTTCAGGCAAGTCTGCTCTACCAGCTGACATTTTAACCTACTGATACTCTTACCACCCACCGTGCTTCGGTATGTAACTCTCAGCTTTGAATAATACTGAGCACTGGAAATTCGTAGAATATACGCGCTTAAAACCTCATGACGATCAATGATCCGGCGGGTGTTTTCGGGTATTCTACCTTCTTGGCAAGTGCTTGTATCAAAAACACACCACGCCCGCCCTCGAGTAATAAATTCTCCGGCTCTCTCGGATCCCGTACCGATGCCGGATTAAATCCGATCCCCTCATCTAAAACAGAAATAACGATATCTTCACCATCAGCTCCTACGGTAAGGGTCACCTGTTTTGCAGGGTTTGACTTATTGCCATGAATTATCGCATTATTCACTGCTTCCGTGACGGCGATTAAGATATTGAACCATCGCGTTTCCTCGAGTGACCGGCACTCAGGAAGTGAGGACAGGAATGGTTCTACAATAGATATACTTTTACGCTCCGAACTCAGCACGAGCGTATGCGGTAGAGGCGATGGAGAACTGTAGGATGATGTATGTGTTGACATATTCTATTGTGTTAATAGTCTGAAAGTGTGGATTACCATGCTATCAATTAAATCCTGAATACCTGTATTTTTCTCCTGCCGGAAAAGGCGTTGTGAGCCGGTAATCATTGAATCCTGAGTTGTCTACAAACGTAAATTGCCGATTATTTCCATACGTCCACCGGGCATAAGACCTGCCATCTACTCCCCTCGGTTGACGATCGATCGATGTAGGCGCTCCGAAAACCACAAATACCATGCCCATATCAGTGAGCCATCCTTCCGTATAGCTCCGGTAATTTTTATTCGCGTACTCAATTCTACCGTAATATTCTTCAAACGCTTCATTTCGCTCTGTCGTGGGAGTCGGATCTAATTTTTTCCAATATTCTTCAAAACGTAAGCGCTTATCTTCCGGTGTGGATGCATCGCGGATATTATCGATTTCCGATTGAGTAGCCACATGCCGCAGCTGTCGGATAGATTTCTCCAAATCCTTCAATATCAAACCTGATAATGTACGTTCGATAGAAATTGAACGCTGAGCCACCGCCAGGTAATCGCTCGCTTTATAGCCAATAGGCGCGGTCGATTTGAGCGCAATAACTTTCAACGTATAATCACCTGTCGCAAGATTATTTTGCGCAGGAATCTTCATAAATTGCTGTTCGGTAAGATGATGAATAGATTTACGTACCCTCGGTCCTCGCAGCACAGATGCACCTTGCTTATCAAGCACTTCAAAAACAAAATCTGCCGAGTCGATTCCAAGCTGACTATACGTCTCGAAAAACACAAAAAAGCCATCCGATAAACGTGCAATATTGTCGGATATGTGCGGAGTGATGGTTACTTTTCCGCCGATTTCTTCCAGTGAACTTACCAAAAGAATTCCGCTGAGAGAAAAAGTAAAATTTGAAAAATCCAGAACGGTTAACGAGCGAGTCTTACGGAATATACGCTTGGCACCGTTCGCATCAAGAACGGTCGATTCTATCGTATAGGTACCCGATGGAAGGGAAAGTATCGTCTGTGAAATATCGAAACCCGAGGAAGCACCACGCGAATTTTCATACGTCTTTTCTACTATTTTCCGATCGAATTTTTTCTGTTGAATTTCGGTGCCCGTAGAGTCACGAACGGTAATAACCACTTGATAATCAGCTGCATACGACACTCCTGTCCGCATAAACTGTAGGGCTGTATATGGCACCAACGTATAAATATCGACTCGGGCAGAGGTATCGGTAAGTCCTTTAAAACAGATTGCATCCATATAAATCGATGCAGGATCTGCCCCTGCATAACTCTCTCCCGATTGTGCATGAGACTTCTGAAGACCTGAAAACAGAATGACCATCCAAATGATGGCAGTTGTCAATATTGATGTGTTCATAGATTTGTTCATTCCTTGCAGTATAAGTTGGTCGACAGACATGCTACGCATCATACCACGATTCGATAATTCCTCCACCGACGACATCATTACCCTCATAGAGCACGACCGATTGTCCCGGAGTAATTGCCCGGCGCGGGGCATCAAATCGTATCTCTAATTTTCCCGATGCATTGATGAAACATTCCCCCACCTCACCATCATCCTTATAGCGAATTTTTGTTGTCAGCTGCATCGGCACATCCAGCGACGGATATTTAATGAGATTCACCGAATGAGCAATCAATCCCTGATGCAAAAGCTGCTCATCCACCCCAACCTCGATCGTATTCGTATCGGCAAGTACATTCAGTACATACAACGGCTCGGGATGTGATATTCCCAGTCCTTTCCGCTGGCCTATAGTATAAAACGGAAATCCTTCATGATCGGCAATTTTCTTGCCGTTTAATACCACATCACCCTTCGGTGCCCTCTCTGCCATATCAGGTACGTTGTCCCGTAAAAAACGCCGGTAATCATTATCAGGAATAAAGCAAATCTCATACGACTCAGGCTTTGCGCCAAGACCGAGACCGAATCTCTCGACTTCAGCACGGCTCCGCTCTTTGGTAAATCCGGTTAATGGAAACATCGTCCGCGAGAGCGATTCCTGCGTCAAGCCCCAGAGCGCATACGACTGATCTTTCCGATTGTCGGTGTCGCGAGAAAGAATAAATCGGTCATTTTCTTTACGAATTCCGGCGTAGTGTCCGGTAGCTATCCACTGCGCGCCCAATGCATTAGCCTTCTTAATCATTTCATCCCATTTAATCGACCGGTTACACGCCACACAGGGATTGGGCGTATTTCCGGCTAAATAATCATCGATGAAATAATCTATCACTTCACGCTTGAAACGTTCTGTAAAATCAACGACATAATGCGGAATGCCAAGCTTCATGCAGACGCGGCGGGCATCGTTGATGCCGTCAAGCGAACAGCACGTCGAGTCGTTGCCGACATTGCCGCCAACATCCTCGTATTTATATGTTTTAATCGTTATGCCAATGACATCGTAGCCCTGCTCGACTAAAAGCGCGGCAGCTACCGACGAATCAACGCCGCCCGACATCCCGACAATCACACGATTTGGATTGAGAATCATAGGTACATTCCGGGGGTAACCCGTTAATATGTTCAAACATGAATTGATGCAAAAATACGATAATTTGTTGCTCGTACTGCCCCAAGAACACCATTCGATTATCATTCTCGATGCATTACCGGTTGGATAAGAGCTGCCTCCGAGAGTATAAAACAAAAAGCTCAACTGCACTTATACAGTTGAGCCTTTTTTCCCCTTATCATTGCACCCACCACTACAGAAGGAAGCAACGGTGCAAAAATAGTAAAATCATCGAACGTATGCAAGATGTTAGTTGTTAGAAATAAGAGAATTAGACTCGTTGTTGATTATGCGCCACTCCGGTAATGCTCACACTCGACCTCACAGTGGATGCGTTGCGCATGTAGGTTGTAGTCCTACATATATGTTACAAGAATAATCATAACCTCGCCCTTCTTCCTCAATTGTCCAAATTCTTTTTGGTATAGTAGTTGTGGTAATTCAAGAGAACACTTGTATTCAACTTTTATTAATGTTTTTTTTGGGGGGACTATGGCCGAAACATTAGGTTCGCTTGTCGACAAGCTTGCAATTGTCGATCTCAAGCTGTGGCATTGTCAGGAACAGATTTTCAAGCCGGATGCTGTCGAGAATCCGGCAATGACAACGAAGAACGAATCGCTGTTGGGGCAGCGGGATCGTTTAATTCGGGAAATAGATGCGTGGTTTTATGCAGCCGTCACGGATCCCGAAAGTGTGATTCTCACGAATCCGCAGAATAAAATATATGGTCAATACCGCAAGGAATAATACATGAATATCCTTACAACCGACTTACAACCCAAGACCTTCGGCGAGTTTATCGATGCGCTTATTATCGCTAATATGCGCATGTGGCACGCGCAGGAAGTAGTCTATGAGACCGAGACGCTGAACGCAATGAGCCGCGAGGAAATGTTTGACTTTCTCAAGCAAGCCACCTGGCTGAATCTCCTGCGCAACCGTGCAATGGACGGACTCGACGCCTCGCTCACTGCCGAAATTCTCAAAAACAAACCGGATATCGAACGCCGCGATGCCCCGCTGCCGATGGCAGGACAGCTTCCGCTGTGGGAACAGGTGTGATTGCAACTTTCTTATTTTTAAACATTATACATGAATACTTCTCTACAATTTCTTCCTCCTTCACTCCACGTAGAAAGCATCGCAATTTTACGAAAATTGCCGACGGCGCACCGCTATTTGGCTGAATTGAAAGGAATGGCTGCGACAATTCCCAATGAGAGTATCTTGATTAATACACTTGCACTGCAGGAGGCAAAGGACAGTTCGGCTGTCGAGAATATTATCACAACGCATGATGAACTCTACAAAGCTCAGCTTTTCAATGAAGTTACAGACAGTCTGGCGGCCAAAGAAGTGAGTAATTATGCAGAAGCATTAAAGTATGGTTTTGAGCTGGTGAGAACGTATAAATTCTTGAGCAGTAATCATATTATCGAAATTCAACGAATCCTCGAAGGGAATACGGCAGGTTTTCGGAAAGTACCCGGCACCTCGCTCATTAATCAGGCAACAGGTGAGGTGATTTATACTCCACCGCAAGACCCGAATGACACCATTGCCCTGATGGATAATCTTGTTGCGTTTATCAATACGCCCTCTCTCTTCTCTGCCGACCCTCTCGTCAAGATGGCGATTATTCATTTCCAATTTGAATCCATTCATCCATTTTATGATGGGAATGGTCGTACCGGAAGAATTATCAATATTCTGTATCTCGTACTTC
>JBPOHH010000697.1:0-23309 GCA_052035765.1 Bacteroidota bacterium | reverse complement strand
TCGATGGTATTCATGGATTCCTCCCGCACCAAGACCAAGCTTTCGGCAAAGCTCGCCCGTGTCTATGAGCAGCGCCAGGAAACCCTGCTCGACACCAATGTCGTCGTCGAATTTATGAATGAAAATTCTAAACGCGTCGCGATGCTCACCGCAGACAGCGCAAGAGTCGATGACAAAACGCGGAATATGTTCGCCTACGGCAAAGTCAAAGTCGTCTCCGACAGCACGCACACCACGATGACCACCACCCTCCTGATGTGGAACAACCAAACCCAAAAGCTCACCACCACCGAAAAAGTACATATCGTCTCCCCAAGTGAGATCATCGACGGCACCGGCATGGAATCCGACCAGTATTTGAAGAATTATAAGATTTTTAAGGTGAGCGGGATAAAGAATCCGTGAGGGTTTTTTTAGTCGTAAGTCGGTAAGTTGGGGAGTCGTAAGTGGTAAGTCGGTAAGTCGGTAAGTGGTAAGTCGGGGAGTCATGAGTTGCTCCCCAAAAGTCATTTTGCTTTTCAGTCCTTTAGTCCCTTTAGTCCCCTCAGTCCCTTTAGTCCCCTCATTCCCCTCAGTCCCCTCGGCCTTAAGCCGCCAACCTAGCGGCTATTCTTCATCCTCTTCCACCTCTTCCTCAGCAAGCTTCAGCTTGACGGACTCTACGCTCCGCTTCGAGCGCTGGGTGATGGTACAGTCGTACCCGTCGGCGCGAATAACTTCGTTGAGTTCGGGAATTCTGCCGGCTGCGTGATTGATCCAACCACCTATTGTCTCATACTCTTCGGCTTCGGGAAGCGGCAGGGGGAGATGTTCGTTGACGTCGGCAATTGGCGCGCTCGAGCGTACGAACCATTCCTCACCGCGTTTTTCGACAATCGAGACTTCATCATCGTATTCGTCCTGAATTTCACCGACTAATTCTTCCATAATATCTTCGAGTGACACGATACCGGCTGTGCCGCCGAATTCATCAAGAGCCACGGCGAGATGGGCGCGGCGCTTTTGCATTTCGCGGAGTAAATGGCTGATTTTCTCGGTTTCCTGCACAAAAAATGCCGGACGAAGCACATCTTGCAAGATGATGAGATCGGGGTGATTCATCATCGTGAGTAAGTCTTTCGCATAGACCACGCCAATGATATGGTCGATTGTTTGACGATAGACCGGCATGCGGGAATATCCCTCTTCCATGACTTTTTCGATGATAGAATTGCCGCGCATGGAGATTTCGAGACCGATAATTTTGCGGCGCGGCACCATGATTTGATTCGCCGTGGTTTCGCGGAATTCAAAGACATTTTCCAGTAATTCATGTTCGTCTGTTTCGAGAATACCGGTCTTCGAACTTTCCTCCAATAAATACCGCAATTCCGCTGCGCTGTGGAGTTCGCCTTCGCGGTCAATTTTTAAACCGGCTAATTTTAAAAGGTAATTAGCTAAGGAATTCAAACTCCAGATAAAGGGCTTGAAGACCAGATAAAATCCTCGCAGCGGTAGCGCCACGGCAAGAGCAACGGACTCTGAATATTGAATTGCAATTGACTTTGGCGCAAGCTCGCCGAGAATAATATGAAAAGTCGAAATGAGGAAAAACGCGATAACGAAGGAAATCTGATGAGTGAGCGCTTCTGAAAAATGAAACCCGAGATTGGCAAGACCGCCGGATATCATACTCGCGATGAAAGGTTCGCCGACCCATCCAAGTCCTAAGCTCGCAAGAGTAATACCGAGCTGCGTCGCCGAAAGGTAGGAGTCTAAGTGTTCGAGAACGTGCTTGGCGGCGATGGCGAGGGTATTGCCGGAACGTGCGAGCATTTCAATCTGCGAGAGTCGCACTTTGACGATCGCAAATTCTGCTGCAACGAAAAATCCGTTCAGTAAAACAAGAAAGAGGGTAAAAAGTAGATTTAAAATCATGCAATAATCAGTCTGTATGTAATATCAATTTTTGAGTGCGGTAATGGAACCGTCTGTCGAGATGAAATCCGAAATACTGCGCAAAGAAATCATGAATCTGAGATTTTTGGAGTTCGGGAATCGCCACCGAAAGCACCTCGGAGAGTTCGCAGGCGGCGATGCGTTGCAGTATCGCAAGTGTCGCCGGCTCGAATACAAATCCCTCTCTGAACTGCGCCACATCCGGCGACATTGCTCCGCCGTCGGAGATAGAGAACAGACATTCCGGGCTGTCGGTCGGGACGATAATTGCGCCGCTCACGAAGCACACGCTGAAGTTCGGCGCAAAACCCATAATATCGGCAAGGCGGATCTGATAGGAGACGAGCAGGGCGTACTCATTATCGTTCGCCTTATTTAATAATTCGAGTGTAGCGCGTAATAATTCAAAGACCGCAGCATTTGCTTCTTCGGGTTCTTGTGTGACCGACGTAAGCTCTGCAATAGCAAGTCCTACCGTGAGCCGCGTGTAATCCTCTGCAATGCGTCTGAGCGGTGTGGCTGTCTCGGCTTTGGTGATCAGGTGCAGGTCGCGCTGCGGCTTTTTATAGACAGTTATCGAACTGTGACTGAGTGCTTCGAGGGAGGCGCCGAATTTACTTTTCGGACTTCGTGCGCCTTTGGCGAGGAGCGAGAGTTTGCCATGTTCGGCCGAATACACGGTCAGAATTTTGCTTGTTTCACTGTACTTACGCGAGTGCAGAATAATCGCTGAGTCTGTAATAATCACGGAATATGCTTTCGGTTAATTGCTCGACCGCAAAATACACAATCTTAGGAAATGAGTAAAGGAATATTTGCGGGGGAGTGGGGGAGTGAAAAGGTAGAACCGATGAATTTTTGGTAGTTTTGGGTAGAGGAAGAGTCGGTATGAAAATGGCGAAACGAAAATGAACCTTGTTGTAACCATTATAATTACTCCAATGAACGTATATCATGTCAGTGAACATCCGGGAATTCATGAATTCGTGCCACGTCCTGCGCCGGCGCATTATGATCAGATAACGCGTCCTGTTGTGTTTGCCATTACCGATACATTACTTCATAATTACCTGCTTCCCCGTGAATGTCCGCGGGTGACATTGTACCATACTCCTTCGACATCAGATGAAGATTACGAACGGTTTTTCGGGCAATCGGAAGCGAAGTATAAAATATTTATCGAAGATGCCTGGAAGCAGGTTGCCCAAAATACGATACTGTATATTTATGAATTACCGGCGGAATCCTTTGAACTCCTCGACGAAGGCGCGGGGTATTATATATCCTATGAAGTACTTCGCCCACTTTCTGTGATAGAAATCAAGAATTGTTTGAATGAATTGGCAAAGCGACCTGTCGAGCTGCAGTTTGTGCCGAATTTATGGAAAATTGCCGATGCAGTGGCGCAATCATCACTCAATTTTTCGATTATTCGCATGAGAAATGCTCTGCCGCGCGAGTAAGTCTGCTCTAGAGTAAGAAACAAGCAGTATTGTAAACCATGAATCCCGTGAATTATTTCCCAATGACCGATGCCCCGCATACTCCTTGAGACTCATATCAATGCGCCGATTGACGTATGCTTCGACATAGCTCGTAGTGTGGATGTGCATCTCGCCTCCAGCAGTCATACCGGCGAACGTGCCGTTGCAGGTCGAACGAGCGGACTGATGAACCTGCACGATACGGTTACTTGGCGTGCGCGGCACCTCGGTGTATGGCAGAATTTAACGTCAAAAATTACTGTAATGAGAGCGCCGGAATATTTTACCGATGAAATGACAAAGGGAGCGTTCCGATCATTCCGGCATGAACATCATTTCGCGAAGTCAGATAGTGGCGGCACGCTGATGAAGGACATTTTTGAGTTTGAGTCACCATTCGGCGTGGCGGGCATGGTGGTCAACCGTTTGTTTCTCACTGCATACATGCGGCGATTTTTAGAAGAACGTAATCGCTGTATTAAAGAATATGCCGAGTCGGGCGCATGGGGGTAACTCTATCATCGTGAAGGGATTGCTGCTGTAAGATTCCGGTGAATCGGCCGGGTCAGGAGGAGCGAGTAGCTTGTGAGAAAAAGATTGTTAGGTCACATCGAGGGTTCTTGTTTGGTCATATCATCTACCAATAGGACGTCTTTACAGCGCTAAAAAATTTGAACAGAAAAGACATAAAAAAAGTCCCTGCTTGATTGCAGGGACTTCTTGGGAGAGGAGAGAGAGGGATTTGAACCCTCGGTAGAGCTAAAAACTCTACGACGCTTTAGCAAAGCGTTGCCTTAAGCCACTCGGCCATCTCTCCGTGCGTGCTTAATTACAGTTATTTGTAACTATGGAGTGCGAATATACGACTGAATTACCCTTTTCGCCAAATAATTTTCATTTTTGGCTGTTTTTTTTTGCTGTAAAATTCCCGCCATGAGTTTTAGGAGTCAAAATTCACGAAAACGGCACTTTTTGGCATAAATTCCCCTGATTTGACCCTAATATTCATGTGTTTTTCAAATTTACTTTGGCTAAAACAGAGTTAGTTCTTATTTTTGCATTCTTTATGAAATACAACCCCCTAAAATTCAGGAGATAATACGTGGATTCATCAGCAAAAATTACGAAATCAATGCGTGAAGTAGATGTAGAGCGCAATTGGTTAATCGTTGATGTAGCAGGCAAAACGCTTGGTCGGGTAGCGACGCAAATCGCGACTCTTCTTCGCGGAAAAAACAAACCGTTCTATACTCCGCACGTTGACTGCGGCGATTATGTCGTCGTGATTAATGCCGGTCAGGTAAAGGTTACGGGCAAGCGCGCGGAGCAAAAAGAATATTTCCACTATACCGGTTATCCGGGCGGTGGTCGTACACGTTCGTTCAAGAAGCTTGTGGTGTCAAAGCCGGAAGAAGTGATCGAGCTCGCCGTAAAAGGTATGCTTCCTAAAAACAGTTTAGGTCGCCAAATCGGCAAGAAATTAAAAGTGTATGCCGGCAACGAGCATCCGCACGCGGCACAAATGCCGGTAGCATTTGAATTACCTTACAGAGCAAACTAATTTTTGGAGCAAATTTAATGAAATACATTGCAGCTACAGGACGACGTAAAAACGCAATTGCACAGGTTCGTATGACCCCCGGTACAGGCGTAGTGATAGTCAATAGTCAGCCAATCGAAGCTTATTTCCCACTCGCTACGTATCGTCAGGAGGCACTTCGCCCACTCGAAACAGCGAAAATGGAAGGTAAATTCGACCTTGTCATCAAAGTATGCGGCGGCGGTAAAAGCGGTCAAGCCGGTGCAGTACGCCTCGGTGTAGCACGTTCGCTGGTAGAATTCGACGGCGAGCTTCGTCCACCACTCCATACAGCAGGTATGCTTACCCGTGACCCGCGTATGGTTGAGCGTAAAAAATACGGTCAGAAAAAAGCTCGTAAGCGTTTCCAATTCTCGAAACGTTAATCGTTTGTCGCAGAATCGGTTGTCGGTATATCTGCTTGTCAGATGTCATTTTTATATTAATCATGTTTCAGGATTGCCCTCGTGTGGCGTTTGAATGTCAAACGTTGAGAGCTTGGCAAGATGAATGAAACAGTAGTTTCTACAACACAATTATATTTGGAGTATAGTACTTATGGCTAACGTAACAGTTGAAGCCCTCTTAGAGTCCGGTGCACACTTTGGTCACCTTACCCGCCGTTGGAATCCGAAAATGCGCAAATTCATCTATACCGAGCGCAACGGAATTCACATTATTGATCTTCGCAAAACGCAGCTTCTCCTTGAAGTAGCACAAGATGTGGCTAATGAAGTCGCATCAATGGGCAAAACCGTTTTGTTCGTCGGTACCAAAAATCAAGCAAAAGAACCAATCTCAACCCAAGCTAAATTCTGCGGAACGAATTATGTGTCCGACCGTTGGCTTGGCGGTATGCTTACCAATTTCACGACCATCCGCAAAAGTATCAAACGCCTTGCAGCAATTGATAAAATGGAAATTGATGGTACATTTGACAAAATCACGAAAAAAGAACGCCTTATGCGTAACCGTGAGCGCGAAAAGCTCCGCCGCGTATTTGGTGGTATTGAAAACATGACACGTCTCCCGGGTATGCTTTTCGTCGTCGATGTGAAAAAAGAACATCTTGCCGTTAAAGAAGCAAAAACACTCGGTATTCCTGTTATCGGTATCGTTGATACCAACTCCGATCCCGACTTGGTCGATTATCCGATTCCGGCAAATGATGACTCCATCAAAACAATTGAGCTCATCGCCGGCGCTATCGCCGCTTCTGTACTCGAAGGTCGCGAAGTCGCTAAGATTCGCGCAGTTGAGTCCGGCCTGAGTGGCGAAATGAGCGAAAAAGAAGAAACAGACGGAGCAGACAGAAAAGACCAACGCCGTATGCGCGGCCGCAGAAACCCAAATGAAGGCGGAGATCGCCAGGGTGACCGCGGTGGTAATAATGATCGTAATCGTCGCCCACGTACAGATGCTCCTCGTGCCGCCGCTCCTGCACCTGCACCGGTAGCAGCACCTGCACCGGTAGAAGCAGCACCCGCACCGGTAGAAGCAGCACCTGCACCTGAAGCGGCAGCAGAATAATTTATAAGTATATAATATTGAAATTATTGTGAAAGATTGAATTTATATGGTAACAGCACAAATGGTAAAGGACCTGCGCGATAAAACCGGCGCAGGAATGGCAGACTGTAAGAAAGCTCTCGATGAAGCAAATGGCGATATGAGCGCCGCAATCGACGTACTGCGCAAGCGTGGTGCTGCATCGGCTGCAAAACGTGCCGATCGCTCAACCAATGAAGGATTGATCGTCGCAAAGACTTCTGCCGACAACAAAACAGCGGCTATCGTCGAAATTAACTGCGAAACAGATTTCGTGGCCCGTAATGAAGAATTTATGGAATTTGCTTCCCAAATCGGCGATGCTGTTCTTGCAAATAATCTTACAAGTGTCGATGAAATCCTCGCCGTCAATATCGGTGGCAAAACACTCGGCGACCTGTACAACGAAATGCTCGCTAAATTCAGCGAACGTATCGGTATCAAACGCTTTACACGCATCGAGACCAGCAGCGGAACAATTGCCGCCTACATCCATGCCGGCAGCAAGCTCGCCGTATTACTCGAAATTAATGCCGTCGCTAATGACAAAGCCCTCTCCCTCATGCGCGATATCGCAATGCAGGTAGCAGCGATGAACCCAATGTTTATCGACCGCTCGACAGTAAATACCGAGGCAATCGATAAAGAAATCGAAATCTATCGCGAGCAGGCAATTCTCGAAGGTAAAAAACCGGAAATCGCTGACCGCGTCGCAACCGGACGTTTGGAGAAATTCTATCAGGAACAATGCCTTGTAGAACAATCTTTCGTAAAAGACAGCACAAAAACAATCAATGATGTCGTTAAAGAAATCTCCGCCGAAGCGGGCAGTGAAGTGAAAATCCTCAGCTTCTACCGCTACTTCTTAGGCGCAGAATAATTCTTCGAAATCGATGAATGAGAAAAGGGCGAGGTGCAAACTTTGCCCTTTTTGTTAACTACTTTTTACGGATGGTCCAGTATGGCAGCCGCAAAAGTATGACCGTCGGGCAATCGGGGCTTTCGTTGAGCCAAACAATACCAAAATTTCTTTAACTTTCTTACTCTGAGAGCATTATGCGACCTATGTACAAAAGGATTTTGTTGAAATTAAGTGGCGAATCGCTCATGGGCGAGCAGGAATTTGGGATCGATGCCACCGTGCTCAAATCATTTGCCGAAGATGTGGCCGAAATCTATCATTCCGGTATTCAAATCGGTATCGTTCTCGGCGGCGGGAATATTTTTCGCGGTTCTCAGGCTGCCACCCAAGGAATCGATAAAGTATCGGGCGATTATATGGGAATGCTCGCAACTGTGATAAATTCCATTGCCTTCCAAAATGCACTCGAAGAACGTGGCGTGCCCACCCGCCTGCAGACTGCAATCCAAATGCACCAAATTGCCGAACCGTACATCCGCCGACGCGCTATTCGACACTTAGAGAAAAATCGTGTTGTCCTCTTTGGCGCCGGCACAGGGAATCCCTATTTCACCACCGACACCGCAGCCGTCCTGCGCGCTATCGAAATTGAGGCCGATGTCGTCATCAAAGGTACCCGCGTCGATGGCGTCTATGACTCCGACCCCGAAAAAAATCCCGACGCCGTTCGGTATGAAAAAATCACCTACCAGGAAGTGCTCGCCAAAGAACTCAAAGTAATGGACGCCACAGCAATCGCGCTGTGCAATGATAATAAATTGCCAATCTTAGTGTTCAATATGAATGAAAAGGGTAATCTCCGCAAGCTGATGAATAATCAGTCTGTTGCGACGATTGTTTCTTGATGTTTCAGGTCGAATAATTAGTTTTGTACAACATTTACATCTCAACCTATGCCAGTACCAGATATTATCAATAATGCACGCACGGAAATGCAAAAAGCCGTGGATTATGCTCAGCATCAAATCGTAAAAGTACGCACCGGACGCGCTTCCGGCAGCTTGGTCGAAAATTTAAAAATTGAGTATTACGGTTCGCCGACTCCCCTCGGTCAGGTCGGAAGTATATCTACACCGGACGCCCGAACAATTATGATTCAGCCGTGGGACCGCACGACTCTCGTCGCAATTGAAAAAGCGATTCTTGCCTCTGACCTGGGTCTCAATCCCAATAATGACGGTTCGGTCATCCGCGTGCCGATTCCGCCGCTGACCGAAGAGCGCCGCAAAGAATTCGTGAAATTATGCAAAAAATTCGCCGAAGAAGGCAAAGTCGCCGTGAGAAGTGTACGTCGTGACCATATCGAAGGTCTCAAAATTGCCGAGAAAAAAGAAAGCTTCTCAGAAGACGAGACCAAGCGCGGCGAAGATGAAGTACAAAAGCTTACTGATAGATTTATCAAAGAGATAGATACTATTCTCGCCAAAAAAGAAAAAGAAATTATGGAGGATTAATTCCTCACGAATTGTCCGCTCAATAGGCAAATTTCCTTCACGCTTTGATGCCATAGTTTCATGGAAACAATCCTCGCGATCGAGAATCTTCAGAAAATCTATCCCAACGGAACACATGCGCTCAAAGGGATTTCGCTCACAGTGCAAAAGGGTGAATTTCTCGTAGTCATCGGTCTCAGCGGTTCGGGAAAGTCAACCCTTTTGCGCTGTATCAATCGTTTGCACGAGCCGACAAGCGGAAAGATTCTCTACAAAGGTGCCGATGTAACGCATATACAGAGTGAGGAATTACGTGGGTACCGCAAGCGAATCGGGATGATATTTCAGCATTTCAATCTCATAAAAAGACGGTCTGTGCTTGATAACGTACTTGCCGGATTCTTGGGTTCGATGCCGATTTGGAAGTCTATTCTCGGTCAATTTCCCGAGCAGGTTCGCACGCAGGCAATAAAAAATCTGGAAATTGTCGGGATTGCCGACAAGGCGTCTTTCCGTGCAGATGCGCTTAGTGGCGGGCAGCAGCAGCGGGTGGCGATTGCGCGGTCGCTGATGCAGGAGCCGGAAATTCTGCTTGCCGACGAACCCGTCGCGAGCTTGGACCCGGCGACATCGCATTCGGTGATGCAGTATTTGGAGAGAATTAATAAGGAATTTGGGACGACCGTGATATGCAATCTCCATTTCCTGAGCTTGGTACGGCAATATGCGACTAGAGTAATCGCCCTGAAGTCCGGAGAAATTGTCTTTGAAGGACGTCCGAACGAAATTGATGATGATTGGTTCAGGAGAATTTACGGCGATGATGCCGTCGAGGTGGAAATTCGCTGACAGTGGGGAAGTGTGGTAATTTCTCTCATGTTTGTGTGTATTTTTGTAGTGAATGATAGTGTAGTGAAATTGTAGAATGTCCACGAAAGAATACTATGGCCTGGTTTTTACGTTCTAAAAAAAATATCGAAGAATCGCAGCAGCGCGAAATGCCGGATGGCTTGTTTACGAAATGTCCGTCATGCTCGGAAGTAATTTATAAACGTCAGTATGAAGAGCAGCTCTTCACCTGCGCCAAGTGTGACCATCATTTCCGTATCGGAAGTGAGGAGTATATTTCCATATTGTTTGACGAACATACCTTCACCGAGACCGATACCAATATCCGCTCGACCGATATTCTGAATTTTACTGATACGAAGCCGTATGTTGATAGATTAGCAGATGCTTACAATCGTTCGGACTCTCCGGACGCACTCAGTATCGGCTACGGGAAAATCGGAGGACGCGATGTATCTTTCGGCTGTATGAATTTTGACTTTGTCGGCGGTAGTATGGGTTCGGTCGTGGGTGAAAAATTCTACCGCGCCGTCAAATATGCAATTAAACATAACATCCCCTACGTGATGATATCGGCTTCCGGCGGTGCGCGGATGCAGGAAGCGATTTTCTCGCTGATGCAAATGGCCAAAACAAGCGCTGTGCTTGCCGAGCTCGCCGATGCAAAACTCCCCTATATATCCATCCTTACCGACCCAACCACGGGCGGCGTGAGTGCATCCTTCGCAATGCTTGGAGATATTAATATTGGTGAACCCAAAGCATTAATCGCTTTTGCCGGACCTCGCGTCGTGGAGCAAACGATTCGCAAAAAACTCCCGGAAGGATTCCAAAGAGCCGAATCGGTTCTCAAAAATGGATTCCTCGACATGATTGTACATCGGAAAGATCTCCGCTCTACGCTCATACAGGTGCTCGGCCTACTGTCGTAGAAGCTTGAATACTATCATACCTCGAAAATCTACAATCAGCATGCGTGCAGACCGGCCGTCGAGCCAATGGTCGGCAATTTGTTCTGCCGGGAGATGAAATGCTTCGAATTCCTCTGAAACTATGGTTCAAAATCGCACTACCGGCTGCACTGACGTCGTTTTTGTGCATCGAAGTGGTCACACGGTTCTTGCTTACCGAGTCTCTTGAGCAGACGAAAATTGAAGTCCAGAAAAACCTCACCACCATTGCCGGAGGCGCCTCGCTTTTTGTTTCTGCCGAAGACCACCGCCTCGCTCTTTCTACGGATACATCAGATACTCTACGCTCTCATAAGGCATACGAGCGTATTCGCCAAGGTATGATGAGTATGAAAAAGCGAATACAGTTTAGCGATGACTGGTATTCATTATTGCCGAATCATGGTGATACTTCGTGGGTTGGAGTATCGACGAACCCTACCTATAGTCCCCGTACCCCACATTTGTTCCGCGATACTACCATACGCAATGCCTTTGAGAATACAATCCACCATGCGACGACGACCGTCACCGACATCTATACCGACGATTTCGGTCAATGGCTCACCGCCTTTGCCCCAATTGTTGATTCGTCCGGAAGCGTAGTGGCCGCATTGGAAGTCAGTATGTCATATAATACATATTTTGAAAAAGAAAGTACGCTGCGTGCTGAGGCAAAATTTGCTCAAATGGTTGGTCTAATTGCAAGTTGCTTGCTTGGAATTGTTGTGGGATATACCATAGCCAAGCCGGTGAAAGTGGTGAATGAAGCGGTCGAAAATATCATCCATAATGACTTTCAGGGGATGGTCACAGTGCCGAGAATTGTGCAGTATTTCCCGGATGAAACGAGTAATCTGAGCATGAATTTCAATCAGATGTCCGTTAAATTACGGGAGACAATCCGCTCGCTTCGCCTCGCTAACCTCCGCCTCTCTACACTCGATGAGGCAAAGTCGGTGTTTTTGAAATTCGTCGCACATGAGCTGAGAACGCCGCTCATCGCGTTGAATTCACTCTATATTGTGACCAAGCTTCAAAAGCTCGAACCCGATACCATGGAGATTCTCGAAAACGGAATTCAGGGTGCCGAACGCCTCAAGAGATTTACTTTTGCTGCTGAGGAGTATATTCAGGCACTGATATATAAGCCGGTTACGGACGAACCTATTAATTGTATTGAAGTAATGGGGTATATTCTCTCTGACTATCATGACAGAATCGAAGCAGCAGACTGTACGCTGTCCTATACTCCTGCCGTGCCGGAAGCAATGATAGCCGTACCGTATGAGATTGTTGAAAGTATAATACTTCCTCTTCTGGATAATACTATAAAATTTATGCCTTCCGGCGGCAAAGTGACAATTGAAGTCGGTGTTGAAGATGATACAGTCTTTTGTGCTATTACTGACTCAGGAGTAGGATTCACACCTGAAATTGCCGAAGAAATATTCGAACCTTTTTATGTAGCCCAAATTCAGCAACATAGCGAGGGAAGTGCTGTAAGTTTAGCAAAAGCAAGGGTATTAGCGCGTCATTATAATGGCGATATTCGTGCCTATAGTGAGGGTGATGGCAAGGGGAGTACCTTTACGGTACTGCTTCCAATGGTGCAGGCGCCGCTTCGCATGGAAACAGAAACTCAATTCTATTCCTCATGAACAAATGTACTCCGGTAGTCTAAAGGAAGAGCTGTATGAACCATTTTCACCGTAAATTATGGCTTAAAATTGCCCTGCCGACGGCACTGACTACTTTTGTTTGCGTCGAATTAGTCGTGCGCTTTCTTCTGAATCAATCCCTTGATCTCACCAGGGTCGAAGTGCAGAAAAACCTTGCCAATATCGTAAGTCAGGCATCACTTTTCCTGACGGCGGGTGATCATCAGGCGGCCTTATCGGGAAAGGATACTCTCCTTAAACAGCAGGCATTTGAGCGTATCCGTAGCCGGATGAATATGATGCGTAACCGCATTGATTTCAAAGAACATTGGTATACCCTCCTTCCCAACCGCGGTGATACTACGTGGTTCGGCGTGATGTCACACCCTACTTCCTTCTCCGGCGATGTCCACATCTTTCGCGATACCTCCGTGCGTGCTGCCTTTGAGACGGCTCTCCGTTCTAAAAAAACAATGACCACTTCGCTCTATACCGATGATCATGGGAAATGGATATCTGCTTTTGCTCCAATTATTGATAGTGCAGGCACCTCCGTCGCGGTTCTGGAAATCGATCTGACATACAGCGATTATTTAGAACGTGAGCAAGTGCTATATACAGAAGCAAATTGGGCGCGCATACTTGGGCTCATCATCAGTGGTCTGCTCGGTATCGGTGTCGGCTATGTCATTGCCAAGCCGATCCGTGCCGTGAGCTCGGCGGTATCTGCCATCACGGATACAAATTTTGAGGGAAAAGTCAGGGTGCCGCTGCTCCTTCAATGGCTGCCGGATGAGACGACGACCTTGATCGAGAGCTTTAATCGCATGTCATCAAAATTAAGCGATACGCTCACGGCGCTTCGAATGGCAAATGTGCGGCTCTCGACGCTTGATACAGCGAAGTCGGTGTTTCTGAAATTCGTCGCTCACGAACTCCGCACACCGCTCAATGGTCTCAATTCTCTGAGTTTTATTCCTAAATTACAGGAGCTTGAGCCGGACTCTGCTGAAATTTTAGAGGGTGGAATTCAAAGTGCCGAACGCTTGAAAACCTTCGCCCTTGCTGCCGAAGAGTATATTCAGGCGCTCAATCACTCGCCGGTAGAGGCAGAAGTATTGAATTTTTATGAGTTCTTGGGATATGCAGTCTCTGATTGTCAGTACAAAGCCGCACCGGCCGGTATTGCATGTGAATACAATCCGTCATCCACTGCAGTTGATGTTGCCATCCCACAAGAAATTCTCGATAAAATTATAGCTCCTGTATTAGATAATGCCGTTAAATATAGTACGCCCGGCGGGAAAGTAATCATTATCGCAGAACAGGTAAACACTGAACTCCAATGCACAATAGAAGATAATGGAGTAGGATTCAATCCGGAGTATTGCGAACAGCTATTTGAGCCATTTTTTGTGGCCGATATCCAGCAGCATGGTCGTGGGTCAGGGGTGAGTATAGCTACTGCGAAAGTACTTGCCGAACATTATTGCGGACGCATTCAGGCACATAGCTCAGGAAAAAGCACCGGAAGTAAATTTGTGATTGTGCTGCCTATTGCTCCAAGCGCTACATCGGAAGTGTAGAATAATAATGCTTCTCTGACAATTTTTGTGGAGGAGTACAATTGGAAACCATAGTTGTGGTCGCTGTCATGCTGAAGGCCTAATTAAAAACTTAAAACAAAAGCAAGTAATGACACAGCAAATACTTGCAAAAGAGGATTCCCACTCTATGTAGTCGGAAGAATTCCTCCCACAGGGTTACACAGGGTATGCTCACAGAGTCACACACAGCAGTATTCGGCTGTGAACTCTGTGAAAAACTCTGTGAAACTCTGTGGGAAACTCTTTCTTACACATCAAATGCAAGTCAGTATAAAAAGAACAGGTAATAACAGTCATTGGTGATTTATTCCTGCATCTCCGTAAGTAGTCGGCAAAGCAGGACGGTACAGCCACGGAGATCCTGAACCAAGTTCAGGATGACAAACGACGTAAGCCCTCGTCAGGGTATTTATTCAGCTAACCACAAAAATTGTCAGAGAACCATAATAATTCAATTGACCACAAAAAAAACGGGCTTTTGCACAAGATGCAAAAGCCCGTTGTATTTCATGCAGTCAACTCTATTTCTTAATCGGAGTCACGACCACGATTTCTACGGTACGATTATAGAAACGTCCCTCGGGTAAGTTGTTGACAAATAATGGCTGCGTCTCACCGATACCTTTGACTGATGCGCCTTTGGCATTCAGGGCGCGTGCGGCAGATTTTGCACGCTCACCCGAGAGGCGGAGGTTGTATTCATCATCACCTACATCATCGGAATATCCGGTAATGGTCACCGTCGCATCTGGTGAAATTTTCTTTTTGATAAAGTCCACGAGCTTGGTATTGGTTGAGCTCAGATCTGCTTTATCAAAGTCAAAGAGAATAAGATTATAGCGGTCGATTTGCTTGTCCTCAAGCTGTTCACTGCGCTTTTTCTGGATCGAGATGAGTTCGACCGGAAGGTCACCTGTCGCTCCTGCTGCCTGACCTGCCTGATCACGTACATCGAGCGCATAGCGGATTGGTTCGGATGTGCGGGGAATAGACCGTCGGTCTTCGTCGCTTTTCCATTCAATGACTTCATCGAGTGTTGAACGTCCGGAGAATTCCTTCAGGGTCTTGCCTTTTTGGGAAGCCGTTAATTTCCAGGAAAATAGACCTGCTTCGGCGGTTGCTTTCGGTCGGAAGCGAATCATCGGCGTAGCGGTAACGATGGTATCATTGATAATCACGGGGTCGATGATTTCCGGCATCGAAGCGCGGATCTCAACGCGTCTGTTCTCGGCAGCGCCTTCGGGCTTTTCGGGGTTCGACGGTTTCTCCGGTAAATTCCGCGGCGCATCGATTTTCACACGTGATTCATCGATATTCCAATTGGTAACGAAGTAATTTTTAATCGATTCAGCCCGTGAACGTGAAAGCGCGGTATTGTTTTTTTCGATTCCCACATCGGCATTACTACCGGTGAGGGTGATACTCGCAGACGGCGCTTGGGTCAAACGTTTGCCAATCACATTGAGCACCTGATAATAGACATCAATGGTTGAAGCATCGCGCAGCTTCTCTACCTGAAAGTCGTTCGTTGCTCCTTTGTCAAGGCGGGTATAGCGCGCAGGAAGCTCGGATGAATTTTCATCAAAAAAGATATAATTCAGCAGAGGACTCATCTGTGAGGATACAAATTCCTCCACCCGAAAACTCGTCGCTTTCGGCGATTCGTTGCCTGCTTCGTCCACACTGACGGCTATTACCGATGCAGACAATGCATACGTTTTTGCTTTCTCAACGGCAATTTCCTTCCGCTCAGGTACCACTTCTTTCACGGGTTCGACAGGAACAGCCGGTGCCGGCTTGGGCGAATATTTCAGGGCAAGTCCGAAGCGCAGGGAATTCGCCTTCCAGTCCAAATCGCTTGCAAGCTGATTAAGTCCAAGGGAGTAAAACACTTCAGGCGCAAGAATAAATGTCCGGTCTTTATTGAGCGGGAGATCATAGCTTCCGCCCACCATGAGCGAAGCTGCGATACCTGCAGCATTCGGAATATCACCCGAAAGCTCGTTATTGACCCGACGGCCATCACCGAATGTACCGGGATATTCAGCCATGATTTGTTCTTTTTGTTCATACGCTTTCTGCATGGTAAAGCCAAGACGGCCGCCAATCTGCAGGTACATGTCGCCAAAAATCCGATATCCGATCAGCGGCTCAATCCCAATGGACGAGAGCGTGGCGGCTACGGAATGTTCGGAGAAAATATTGGTCAATTGACCATTGATAATCACCGGAAGAGGTTCGGTCGTCGAAAGCGTTGCATTGAGCGAAGAATAGCCGCCGCGCAGCGAGAGCAGGAGATTGTCGGCAAGCGGAAATTCCATCAGCGCGCCGAGGGAAATACCCGAACCGCTGCCACTTTCGTATCGTGGGCAGCAGCTTGGCACACCGGGAAGCTTCTGAAAATTTGCGGAATGCGAATTAAGCCCCAAATCACCGTACAGTCCGAATCGGGTGCGTGCCTTCGTATCGGTGTTTTGAGCAGAAGCGCTCACAGCGCCGAGAGCAAGCAGAACGGTCAGTAAAAATCGTAGCTTCATGTGTTTCGTAATAATGAGTAAATATGCAGGGTACAATGAGAAATTACAACAGGTTAATCAAACAAGCTTTTGACTTCGCCGACGCTGATAATCGCATTTTTGAAGCTTGGCGCCGTACCGTTTGCACCTTTCGGAAAGGGTGCATCGGTGATGATTTTAACGCGGATTTCTGCGTTCTTCACATCCTGTAAGAATGTTTTGAGCGCTGCTCCACGTGCCACGGCGAGTTCGTCAATCAAGGGTTTCGGAGGTACAGTATCAACCGGTGCCGGTGGCGGTGGCGGCGGTGGTGGAGGTTCGGATTTTTTGCCTTTCGGGGTTTTGCCTTTCTTGGGCTTCACCTCGACAACCGGTTCGATCGGTGCCGGCGGCGGCGGCGGCAAGAGCTCGGCATCACCATAGGCAGTGACGATGATAGTAAGGGTACGATTCCGGCGCATCATTTCTTTGAGTTCGCCAAGGGCTGTGGTCGCTTCTGCCGAAAGAGTAGATTGGCCGGCGCTAAAAGCATGCAGTGCGTGGAGTTCCATCCCTGAACGTAGCTTCTGCACTTTAAAGTCCCGCACTACTACCGAGTATCCTTTGCTTTCGGGGAGGGTAATGGTAGCCGTCATACGGAGGATGTCGTAACTAAAGAGCATAACCGTATATGTTCCGCCCGGCTCGAGTACTGCTTGGTACGAACCGTTATTGGTAGCAGATTTACCGCGTGTTTTGAAGCCTGCTGCGTCCGTGATTTCAAAGTCACATCCGACCGGCTTGCCGGTGGCTTCGTCGGTAATGGTCCCCTGAAGGAGCGTCACGACCTTGGTCTGTGAGGAAAGCTGCACACTGCCGATAGAGAAGATGAGCAGCAGAAAAGCTGCAAAAGTAGTACACTGTATTTTCATAGAATCCCTAAAAGTATAAGAAGAAAAGAGATAATTCTAATAATAATAATGCAAGTAAAGAACAGGATAACCAGTTAAAAAAATTATTTCCCTAAAAATCCCGCAATACCTGCCTTGCAATCATCGGTCATCCGCGTAAATGCATTCATGGAAGCAGCATAGCGGAGTCCTGCTTCGAGCGACATCCCGTGGAGATTCACGAGCATTTCCTTGGTCAGTGCCATCGAGGAGGCACTGTTGCGTGAAATGGTGTCGGCTCATTGATTGGTAAAGCTGTCGAGCTCGGCATCCGGCACGCAGTAGGTAGCAAGCCCGAGGCGAAATGCTTCCTCCGCCGAAATGGTCTCAGCCGAGAGTAAGAGCCGCCGCGCCTGCGTATCGCCGATTTTCCGGAGTAAATACACCATGACTACTGCCGGAATAAACCCAATTTTCACCTCCGAGTAGCCAAATTTCGCCGATTCACTCGCTACCACATAATCACACACACTCGCGAGACCGCATCCACCGGCAATCGCCGCACCATGGACTCTGGCGATTACGGGCTTGGAACACGAATAAATCTCATGAAATGTCTCCTGCAAAAGCTGCGAGTCGGCAAGATTTTCCATCGCCGAATATCGCGAAACCTCCTGCAAATATTCAAGATCCGCTCCCGCACAAAATGCCTTGCCATTGGCAGCGAGCACGATGACCTTGACCTCTGCATCGGCGGCAAGCGCACGGAATTCCATACGCAGACGCCGCAACAAATCCGCATTGAGCGCATTGCGCTTGTCGGGTCTGTTCAGCGTGATACGGGCTACCGCGCCCTCCGTCGTCACCTGCAAAATATCCATAATTCCATTGAATGTCTGTATGTAAAAGTCCGTAGCCGCAAAAATACGATTTTACCCTTAGATTTTCCCGCTCAATCCGTTAGCATTTTTAGAAATTCGGGAAATACACGGTATTTTTTATCTAAAAACTGATTTTGGGTTCGCTTCCTTACCTTCCATACGTCGCCTGCGGGCACCCGTTGCCGTCCGGGCGTTCAGAAGTACATAGTTCTTGATGCGGAATTTTACTATTTTGACAGAGGAACCACTGAATGAAGCAAATTACAGAAAAAGAGAAGAATTAGCTTGTTCATACGATGCTTTTTAGCGAGTTTTGCATGCAGTAGCCGACACATAACTCCAACGACATCCAAAGTAATTAACCCATTTTTGTTTACGTTTTCTATAGGAGGTCATTATGAAGCAGAGCATCCATTGTACCATGATGAAAAATGGTCAACTCAGTCAGCAGCAAGTCTATACCGTCGAGCACAGCGCACGGTGTGTGACAATTCAAGAGCAGGCAACGGTCGAGAGTAATAAAGCTATCGGCATTCAGTGCCGGTTTTCGGTGACTCCGAGCGCGGGGTTTTCGGCTATTTCCCTCAGTGTGGCAAAAGACGGTCAGACTTCTCATGCGTTAGATTTTACGCATCACGGAGCCGACGGAAATGCGATGACGGTCAATGGAGTATCTACTACAGTCGAATTTGAGGAAGGGATGGTATTGGTCGATGGGCCAAACCCGCTGTTTGACTATGCTAATGCGATGCTATTAATAGGAATTCAGAATCAGGAAACCTGCACGCACACCGTTCACGCGCTCAACTGGAGTAAAGGTATATTTTATCCGATGGAGTATGAATTTACGAAGCAGGATAACACGATACGTATCACCAAGAAAGACTTCGGTATCACCGGTGAAATCACCTTAGACCCCCGGACGCAGTCAATGACCGAAGCGGTCTATACCAATGGTGAACATTATTTCTTCCGACCGGCCTGATACTTGTAGTATTCTATTGTACGGGCAATCCTTTACATCGGCAGGAGATTTCTCTTGCCGATGTTTTTTTTGTATGAATCCGTATCCTGATGCCGCCCCGGCTCTGAAAATTACCAAAGAGCGAAAAATTTACTTCGCACTGCACGGGTAATTCCTCGTGTTTTCGTAAATTGCCGACCAAAATTACATAATACCAAGGATTATCTCTTTTTCAAAATACTCTATGAAACGATTGCTACCCTTTTTAATCGCGTTGGTTTGCATACTTGCCCTCAGCAGGAGCGCCCGCGCGCAAGAGCCGACCCTTCTGCGCTATGTATCCGAAGGCGGCGGCATCCTTCTCTCGACCGGCGGCGGCTATTCTCTTTCCGGTACGCTTGGTCAGCCGGTGGCGGGATTCCTCGACAACTACACGTCATCCCAAGGGTTTTGGACATCAATTATCCTCCCGAATTCCGTACGCGAAGAGTACATACCCGCCGAGCAAAGCGGCTTCTCTATTACGCCGAATCCACTGCAATCTACCTCAACCCTGTCGTTTACTATTCCATCGGAAAGCGTGGTGAGCATTGAAATTACCGACGCTCTCGGGCAGACGGTACGCACGCTCGGCGGCGAACAGTATGCAGCCGGCAGCTTCGTGGTGCAATGGGACGGCATGACCGAAAGCGGAATCCCTGCGAGCACGGGCTCCTATCAGTCACGGCTGATTGTGCGCCCGATAAGCGGTGGCATAGCGCGCGTAAGCCGTTTGATGATACTGCTGCTGAAGTGATGTAGTCGTATCTGCCTATCTGGTATCTATTTGTTCATCCAAACAGGTATATGTTTTATTACAGGTAATTTATCTCCGGGGTATGTATGAAAGTCATTTCATCCATTACAGCAGTACTTTTTGTTTTCCTTGCGGGGTGTTCGGGTACGACCGAACCTACCACTACCGTCAAGACAGATGCACGTGATTATGTGCTTGCCGGCGGAGTTGGTACGGAACTGGTCTTTCTTCAGACCCACACGGATATTGATACCAATGGTGTCAAAACAGTGTCGCCAAGTGATACGGTATTTTGGAAGGTCATAGCACGCGATGCTTTTCATCCTGCCGGTCCCATGTCGGTGGTGGTGTATGAGAAGTTCGTTCGGGCTGGAGCCACGACCCCGTATGGTGGCGATACATCGTATTTTTCAAGTACTTCCAATGGGATAAGTTATTATAAGGGATATCTCGATGTCGATGCTCAATATCTTCTCAGGAATCCTCTGAATGCCGCTGCCGAATGGATCGATACGAGTGTGAAGTCCGGCGCAATGAAGAAGGTTACCATACAGTCGGTGGGAGAGACTATTTCCACAACATTCGGACAATTTACCGGTATCCGTACCCTGACACAAGAGAGTGCGATGATTAATTCCATTCTCTATTCAGAAAAAGTCAACTATTATTATGCACCCGAAGTAATGCTTGCACGGATGGAAGAGCTGGTCGAGAATACGTATCCAAGTACCAAAAAGAAAACACGAACGACGGTCACAGATTTAATACGCTATACAAAAAAGTAATTGTGCGTTTTAATACCATAACTTATATCCATGAAATATCTTTTCTCTTTCACAGTGGCATGTTGCCTGTTGCTTTCAGCATGTACGAACACGACCGAACCATCGCAAGGTTTTCCGACCGATGCTCGTGATTTTTTGCCGGCAGGTGGGGTGGGCACGGAGCTTGTTTTCCTCCAAACCCGAACGACTATTGATACTAATGGTATTAAAACAATATCACCGAGTGATACATTAATCTGGAAAGTGTTGAGGCGAGATATACCGAATGCTGCGGGTGAGATGTCGGTTACTATTTATGGAAAGTACGTCAAAGCTGGTGCATCAACTCCCAGTAAGGAAGATACTATGTATTTTTCATCCAATTCAAGTGGAATAGCTATTTCCACTAAATATATGGATCCTGAAACGAATTTCGTTCTTAAAAATCCATTGACTGTCAATGCACAATGGACGAATATTAACGCTTATCAGACAGGAGAAGGTACAAACATAATAATGTCTCTTAGAGATACAATTACTACTCCGCTCAAGCAATTCATAACTATTCGTCAGGAATCTCAACGGACGTTTACGTATAGTTCTATAATATATAAGGATACACTCAAAAATTACTTTGCACCTGAAGTTCACGTAGCACGAGTAGAAAGATTCGAACAACAAACGTACCGAAGTAATAAGATAGATACACGCACAACAATCACGGATTTGATCCGCTACACAAAAAAATAACAAACAAATTATTACACAATTCAACAAGGAAGGCCTATGAAGTCCTTATATTCTTTACTTATTGCATTACTTGTTCTTACAGGCACAATGCAGGCACAATTCCCCAAAAAAATCCATTATCAGGGCGTGATTCAGTCGCCGACCGGACCGTTGAATGGTATGCATGCACTGAAATTAACAATTTATGATGCGCAGACCGGGGGCTCGGTGCTCTCCACAGAAACGCAGCAGTTACAAGTTTCCAACGGACTCTTCAGTACCGTTCTCGGCGAATTCGTACCCCTATCATTGCCTTTTGACCGGCAGTACTGGTTGGGAATTTCGATTGACGGTGCAGCAGAGCTCACCCCACGTACACCATTTACGGCAACCGGCTACGCGTTCATGGCGCTTACCGTGCCGGATACCTCACTTTCTACCGTTAAAATCAACAAAAGCGGTTCAAAACCCGGACAGGGAATCATTGCAACCGATAAAGGCGCAAAATGGGGCGATGTGGTAACGCATGTCTATCCGACTCCATCGCTCTATGTGACTCAAAATACTGGAGATGTGACGATTGGCGTAGCATTCGCCGGAATCACTGAAGGTATGCTCGCCGATGGTGCGGTGACGGCAGCAAAATTTGCTACCATTGGTATCCCTCTCAATGGACAAGTACTTACCTTTACCAATGAAAATGGCGGCTCTATCCGCTGGAAATTCCCGCCTGCGGGTGGATTCGCCCTGCCGTTTGCCGGCACGGTCGATCATAATAATCCGGCATTTGACGTGACCAATACCGGTAATGGCGCAGCCGGACGCTTCGTGCAGTCCGGTCCGAGCAATACTCCTGCCCTACAAGTCGAGACCGTCGGCGCAGGCAGTGCGTTCTCATCGCTGACGACCGGCACTTCCCATGCAGGACTCTTTCAGGTGAATAATCCTGTCGGCGCAGTGCCGGCAATACGGGGTGAAAATAACAGTATCTTCGGAATGGGAATTGAAGGTATTGCAACCCATGCCACCGGGCGAACAACAGGCGTCATCGGACGCTCGCTCTCGAATGCCGACAGCGCGCGCGGTGTATTTGGTCAGGTCGTCAATGCGGCTCCCGGCATCTACGCAAGCGGTGTGCGCGGGCTCAGCGCCAATACCACCGCAACCGGTTACGGCGTATGGGGTACGCATTCCGGTAGGGGCTCGGGCGTATATGGTAATTCCACCCTCGGTGTGGGCGTACGCGGTGTAAGTCGTGACAGTGTCGCAATTTACGCGCTCCACAGCGCAGCCACCGGCACCAATCCCGCCATCGTCGGCGAAACAAATTCAGCAGCAGACTCGAGTATGGGTATCGTCGGACGTATCGCTTCGACAACTGTGGGAATTAATTCTTCAGGTGTCTATGGTTCAATCTCTGATACCAACGCAACCGGTAATGGCGTATGGGGTTGGCACGGCGGACTCGGTCGCGGCGTCTATGGCAGCTCGAATAAAGGCGTCGGCGTACTCGGCGCAAGTGCTGATAGCAATGGCGTTGTCGGTATCCACACTGCCACCACCGGCACAACAGCCGGCGTTCGCGGTGAATCGAGATCGACAGCAGCAGGCGCAAGCGCCGTTCTCGGTGTGATGAGCGCGACTAATGCAGGTGCGACCTCAGCCGGCGTGCGTGGTACAAATAACAACACGGCCGCAAATGGTTATGGCGTATGGGGTTCACATGCAGGTAACGGCGTCGGCGTAGCCGGAACTACCGTTGGCGGTACGGGTGTGATGGGCACCGCGACGTCAACCTCTGCTGCGAGTTATGGCGTGT
>JBPOHH010000020.1:0-3470 GCA_052035765.1 Bacteroidota bacterium | reverse complement strand
TGTTCAAAAAATCCGCCCCAATGGCACAGCAGCTTGGTTCGCCCGAACTCCTCATCGGCGTCTGGGCACTGGCAGGATTACTCACCCTCTTCGGCGCTCTCACCAATGCCGAGGTCGCCGGTATGATCTCGGCAACCGGCGGACAGTATATCTTCTTCAAAGAAATGTACGGGAAATTCACCGCCTTTATCTACGGCTGGGCGATGTTCTCGGTGGTACAATCAGGTTCGATCGCGTCAATTACCTACATTTTCTCCCTCTCTGCCGACACGTTCTTTCATCTGCCGCATCTTTCCCCTGCGTGGGAGGCATGGGCTATCCATTTACCGTTTATAGGGAATATCTTCCCGTTTGCCGACTTTGGAGTGAAGCTTTTGACCGTCGCGATTATCCTATTACTATCATTAATTAACTACCGTGGTGTAGCTTTGGGCGGCGTGGTACAGGTGATTTTTACTGCTCTTAAAATTATAGCACTTGCAATCATTGTATTTCTGGCATTCACGATGGGTGGTGGGAATGCTGCTAATTTTGTGCAGGATTCGACGCATATTGCTCCCACCGGTTTAGGAATGCTGAGCGCGATTGTCGCAGCACTCACCGGCGCATTCTGGGCGTATGACGGGTGGAACAGTATCACTTATATCGCCGGTGAAGTCAAGGACCCGCAGCGGACGATTCCTCGGAGCTTATTTATTGGAATGATGGTTATTATCTCTACCTATATTGTGGTGAATCTCGCATATCTCTATATCATGCCGATAGATGCGATGGCTGCATCAGGTTTTCTGGCAATTGATGTTTCGAAATTGATTTTTATGCACATCAATCCATCGTTAGCAGCAATCGGCGCCGGTTTTATCGTCGCATCGATTATGATCTCGACCTTCGGCACTTCGAATAGTACGATTCTCGCAAGTGCGCGGCTGTACTTTGCCATGAGCCGCGAACGTATGTTTTTTAAATCTCTCGGGGAAATTCACCCACGCTATCGCACTCCCGGCAGCGCGCTCTTGATCCAGGCGATATGGTCGTCGGTGCTCGTCTTCAGCGGCACCTTCGACACGCTGACGGATATGCTGATCTTCGTGTCGTGGGCATTTTATGCAATGGGCGCGTACGGCGTATTTATTCTCAGAAAGAAAATGCCGGATGTGCCACGTCCTTATAAAGTATGGGGTTATCCGTATATTCCGGCTATCTTCGTGCTATTTGCCACGGTATTTGTGATTATTACCGTCATCACCGACATTCAGAATTATTCCAATGGTTCGACACCGATTATTAATTCCGCTTTCGGTACGCTCCTTGTGGCGATTGGTATTCCATTCTATATCTATTTTGAAAAGAAAAAGTCTTCTACGCCGGACGTAATTGAATAATCTATGACAAGTACCGACAAAATAAGCTTAGTAGCACGCGCATCACAACTCGAAGTGTTGCGTTCATTGCGCGCACGTCTCGCCAAAAAACAGGGAAGTATTGTCTTTGTGCCGGCTGAGTCGGGTTATGGCAAGACGGCACTGTCGCAGGCATTCGAACAAGAATGCAGCGCCCTTGCCGGTATGACGGCGGTGCTCGTCGAGTGTCAGAGTCCGGTGGGGAATTTCCAGGTAGGGAATCTGCAACCGTTGTATCCTTTTGTGCGGGTGCTGGAAGAATTATCTAAACGCGAGTCGAAGTCTGCGCAGAAAAAACTCGCTTTTAATATCGGCATGTCGGTGCTCTCGGTGCTGCCGTTTATCGGTGACGCGATATATGCTGTGAAGGAAATCGGTAAGGATGTCAAGGAGTTCAAGAAAGACAAAGACGGTGACAAGAAAGTAAGTAATGCCGTCGGGGAAGTGTATGAAGTTCTCAAAAACTACGCGCTCAAGAGTCCGCTCGTGCTCCTTCTCGACGATATGCAATGGTCGGATGCTGACTCGGTGGACTTGCTCGGACATTTTGCAGGAGCGCTGCACGAGCTCCCGATACTCCTTGTCGTGAGTTATCGTCCGAGTGTCGTGCATGACCGCCTTGCGCCGTTGCTTTCACTTTTGAAACAGTATCCTGCCGATGGGAAGTCTATTCTCAAAATTGATATTCCTGCTTTTACGGTGGGAGATATGGATTCTCTTTGTTCGCTCCTGCTCCACTCCTACAAGCATCACCGTGAATTCGAAAAGTGGCTGTGGGAAAAAACGAGCGGTATCCCGCAGGTCGTGGTCGAATACCTTCATTATTTTGACAGAGTGAGTCCGTTTGATGCGCAGGGTAATCTCTCGGAAGAATTCAAACGTGGTGAAATCGTGCCCGCGTCGGTGCATGCGGCATTCAGCAAGCTTGTCGAACAGCTTTCCGATGAAGACCGAAATATTCTTAGTATTTGCAGTGCCGAGGGGAATGAATGCACGGCATTTGTCGTGTCAAAACTCATGAATACCGACATCGTAACGACGATTAAAAAGCTTCGGTTCCTGCAGCAGCGGACGGGGATTATCCGCAGTCTCGGCGCGCAGACGCGCTATGGAGTCAAGACGACGGTTTATCAATTCGGACAAACATTCTATCAGGAGCATTTCCATGAATTACTTGAATTTGAAGAAAAAGCTGCCATTCATGATCAGATAGCCGCTTTGCTGCAAAAGCAATATACCGATGCCACCGACGAGCAAACGAAGAATCTCATCGCGCCGTATCTCGCTGCGCATCATGCTGCTTCCGGCAATGATACCGAATCACAGAAAATGCTCCTTGTCTCGGCGCAGGTAGCCGCTGAGCTTGGAAGTGAAGCCATCGCGGGTGCGGCGCAGGAACAAATGGATGTACTCTTTCAATCCGACCCGGATGCCAATCAACCATTGCGGCGTGAGATGAATGCAATTATGCGCATGGTGCACCATGAATCAGAAGAATCTTCGGAGGGTTCTGTTCAGCGATTCCCCGTCATTGATATTGCAGCAGTGCAGAAGGAAATGGTCGAACTCTACCACAGCGAAAAATTCACAGAAGCTGTTCAAAAAGCTGAACTTGCCATGCTTGATATTGACGATGGTGAACACAAAGCGCGTATTCTTGTCCTCCTAGCGAGGGTGCGGCTTGCTCTTGGCGAACCTCTCACGGCCCGCGAGTCGTGTACTTCAGCATTGAATATATTGGTCAATTATCCCAATACTGAGACGCAATGTCTTGCGCTCAACACTGCGGCGAGTATTGCAATGTTTCTGGGAGAGCAGGCAGCAGCATGGGAACATCTACGCCATGCAGCCACACTCTGTGCGCAACTCGGTAATGAGTATAAATTATTGACAATTACTAATATTTCAACACTCATCGCTCGGAGTAGTCCGCAGGAAGCATCGCGGTATAAAAAAGCCGCCAAGCAGCTCAGTAAATCGCTCCATTTTTCAAGATTCGCCGAGGATGCGTTCGGGCATTAGTGGGGGAGAGGGATAGTTTATCAACAATTACGTAGGGGCGAATTGCAT
>JBPOHH010000466.1:0-9517 GCA_052035765.1 Bacteroidota bacterium | reverse complement strand
CCACCTCAGACGGCGGCAAATCGTGGAGCGCATGGGCGTCAGATACTATTCCGCTCATGAGTTCTGTTCGGTTTATCAATTCCACAACTATCATTGCATCCGGAAAAGATGGTTGCTTGTTGCGTTCAGTTGATGGGGGATTTTCATGGGCTCGTATGCTGCCTGGTAAAACAGGCAATCCAAGCAAAGTCAGTATGTTACCGGACGGCACGATAGCGGTGATTGGAGGGAATCGCGCCAACTATTCGCGCGATAGTGGCTTGACATGGCAAATTGACAGCGCGAACAAACAATTCTCAACGATAGTATTTACTGATACGATGCATGGCATTTCAGCTGGTGGTGTACTCAGTAGCACGAATAGGGCGAATCATTATACTATCACTTCCGATGGAGGTGCCACATGGTCTCTACGTGCCTTTCCACTTGGAGTACAGGGTGGAGATGCCCAAGTGCTAGCATGTGAGAAAGCATCCGATGGTTCTCTATGGCTCACTGATGATCGAGGAATGATACTGCGTACGCTCGATGCCGGGAATTCATGGACTAATCTTGCAGGATACAATGTCTCTCTCCGAAAAATCTCGTTTACCTCGCCGCTTTCCGGGTGGGTTTCTGGAGTGGCTAACGCTAATGTATTACTGCATACTACCGATGGCGGTAAACATTGGAATACGCATTTCCCTTTGGATACGCTCAATGATATAAGTTACGGTCCTGTTTTTATCAACAAACAAACGGGATGGTATGTCTCGGTAACAAAAGCAGGCGTAAAATCACTTGTCAAGACCAGCGACGGTGGTGCAACATGGCAACCATTACCTACACTGCCACCGAGCAGAATTATAGCTTTCTTTCCCGTTTCCGAATCTATCCTCATCGAGCAATCCGGCTCACCGGTTGAATGGAATATCAGTAAAGATGGCGGCACTACATGGGAGCTTCATGAATTCTTCAATGAAATGAGTGCTTCGAATTTTGTTATATCCCCAGCATCGGGGCTTGGGATAGCTGCCGGGAAATTAGGCGCGGTCGGTGTGAGCAGAGATGGTGGTCGTACGTGGAGTTACGCTCCAAGCGCACCGGAAGAACAAAAACCACTCTATATTCCTGCAATCATCGACGACAAGAATTGGTGGATAGGAGGAAATGAGGGCTGGCTTGTATCAACCAATGACGGAGGCAAGACGTGGCGTAATCGTACTGCACCGAACATACCATCCTACACCAATATCCTCAACCTTGCTTTCACAGATGCAAAAAATGGTGTGCTAACTGTAGCTGGTAGTCCGGGAGAATTTTATGCATACATGACGACCGACGGCGGTGATACGTGGTTCATACCCGAGACTTCTCCACTCGGACGTTCTACCGGATTAGCTACTTCGCTCAGCATCTCTCCTGACGGTACATTTTGGGTAAGCGGAAGGAATGGAATGATGCTAACCTGGAAGCCGGAAGCAAGTGGTGTTGAGGAAGAACACCTTCCTTCGAATGGAGAAAACGCTCTCACCCTCTCCCCCAATCCCACAAACACAAGCTTTACCATAAG
This sequence comes from Bacteroidota bacterium, assembly GCA_052035765.1. GTDB lineage: Bacteria > Bacteroidota > Ignavibacteria > Kapaibacteriales > UBA961 > JADJXV01. The sequence goes on along the minus strand of JBPOHH010000466.1, from coordinate 7,965 downwards.
CGGCATAGACAATATCGTATCTGTCAAGCTCATGAATAGCTTAGGCGTGGAGGTTAGTCGTAAGTTGGTAGTCGTAAGTGGTAAGTTGGAAGTGGATGTATCAGACCTCGCTTCAGGCATCTATTTTGTGCAGATGCGTACAGCGACAGGGATGATGACCAAACCAATTGTGGTACAGCGATAATCATCTATTTATCATTACAGTAAGAAGATACTCTTCTTTCATCAATAGCCCATGAGGATTACCTCATGGGCTATTTTCGTAGTACTTGCATTCATTCCCCGCCCCACAAAAAACAACAGCCGCCCATTCGCAAGACGAATGGGCGGCTGTTCTAGAGAGAGGAGAATCTTACTTAGCGAGTCCGTAGCTGCGATGCTCGCGGATAACGGTCACTTTGATTTGTCCGGGGTATTCCATTTCGTTCTCGATGCGCGATGCCAGATCATGTGCGAGCTGGTCTGCATGGAGATCGTCGATGCGTTCGGGTTCGACGATAACGCGGACTTCGCGTCCTGCTTGGATTGCGAAGGTCTTCGTCACACCATCAAAGCTGGTCGCTAGCTCTTCGAGTTTTTCGAGACGCTTCACGTAATTTTCGACTGATTCACGACGCGCACCGGGGCGGGCGCCGCTGATACTGTCGGCAGCTTGGACGAGCACGGCGATTGCGCTTTCCATTTCGATATCGTCATGGTGGGCGCCGATGGCATTGCAGATGAGCGGATGCTCTTTGTATTTCTTGGCGAGCTCCATACCGAGGAGTGCGTGCGGACCTTCCACTTCGCGGTCAACGCATTTTCCGATGTCGTGCAGGAGTCCGGCGCGCTTTGCCTGATGCACGTCGAGACCGAGTTCGACAGCCATAATTCCACACAGGAAACCCACTTCGATCGAGTGATGCAAGAGATTCTGCCCATAGCTGGAGCGGTATTTCATGCGTCCGACATAGCGGGTGATTTCGGGATGGACGTTATGGATATTGAGCTCTAGGAGGGCGTTTTCGCCCACGCGGATAATTTCTTCTTCGAGTTCTTTACGGGTTTTATTCACCACTTCTTCGATACGTGCCGGGTGAATTCTACCGTCACCCATCAGGCGTTCGAGAGCGACGCGTGCCACTTCTCGGCGGAATGGGTCAAAGCCCGAGATGACAACCGCTTCCGGCGTATCGTCGATAATGAGATCGATACCCGTCGCCGACTCAAAGGCGCGGATATTCCGACCTTCGCGACCGATGATACGGCCTTTCATTTCTTCGCTTGCGATATTGAGCACCGAGACGGTTGTCTCGACCGAGTGGTCGGAGGCGGTGCGTTGAATTGCTTGGATTACAAGGCGTTGCGCTTCTTTGTTGGCTGTGATTTTCGCCTCGTCGCGCACGTCTTTGATGAGCTGTGCGGCTTCGGTTTTGGCGTCGTTGATCATGTTTTCCATGAGGAACTTCTTCGCATCATCGCGCGACATACCGGTGATGCGCTCCAGGCGAGCGGTCTGCTCATTGGCGAGCTGTTCGGCTTCTTTCATTTTTTCGCGAACTGCGGCTTCGCCTGCTGCGAGCTGTTCTTGTTTCTTTTGGATTTCTTTTTCGGTGAGCTGCACTTGTTTTTCCTTGCGGGAGATGAGCTCGAGCTTGTTTTCAACGCCTTCTTCGCGGGATTTGAGCTGCTTTTCCTGTGCCTGCATTTTATTGCGTTTAGCGTTCGCATCGGCTTCGAATTCCTGCTTGCGTTTATGCCATTCTTCTTTGGCTTCGAGCAGCTTTTCTTTTTTAATTGCCTTGGCTTCTTTGTCGGCCTCATCGAGGATGGACTTTTTGCGCTGTTCGGCGTCTGCTATTTTTGCGGCGGCGGCTTTATTGCCGGCAAAATAGGAGAGACCGAAGCCGACAATGAGTCCGACAACGCTCGTGATAATAATTGTTATTTCATTCATAATAGAGTCAGTTACCTTTCTGTATGAGTTGAGATTGAGGTTGTATATTGGAAAATAAAAAAGCCGCACCACCCTTTCGATGTCAGAAAGATGCAGTAAAAGAACTCTGCTTCACACACGGTGGGTGGCTCCCGCATATATTTTACGTCCACTGAATCCCGCTAGTGAACTTCTCAGAAGCTCGGGGATTTCTGCCTTGCGGCAGATGAGGCCTGTAATTTATAGTCGGAGAATGCCTCCCTATGAAATTAAATATCAGTTCTTTTATTTGCGTGCGACAACGAAACGATGATGCGGCCAAGCATCGAGAAATTAAATGTGTTTTACTTGAAATTGATGTTCTGCATTGAAATTACTGTCGTCAACGATACGATGACACCGATGAATTACTTGTCTTTCTTCCAGCATTGCTCGAGAAAACGCGTCATTTTGCCAAGCTCGGAGGTAATAAACTCCGAGTCCGCATTGGCTTGACGGGTAATATCATACTTCAGTTCGGCGAGATTCAGCGCGGCCACCACAGCGAGTGTGGAGGTGGATTGATCTTGTAATTTACCGTGAAGTTGTTGGAATTGGGAATCGACTTCGGCAGCACATTCGCGGATTTTTGCTTCGTCTTCTCCCCGTAATGTGTATTCTTTGGCTCCGATTTTAACGCGTATGCTTTGTATCATTCAAAATATCAATTTTGTTGTCAATGTTAGATGTCGCACTATAAAATTACGGTAAAACTACAATCGTTCCAACTAATTTTTCTTTTTTGATGAATTTTTTATCAGATTTTTAAAATCAGCATGAAAATTGATATGAAAATTACTCCGCGTGGGGCAGCAGCAGGGAAAGTTTTGGTGTTCCGACAGCACATAGCCCGGGTAGTTCTCTACGGTCAGAGATATCTGCACGCGGAAGCAGCGGCAGCAATGTGCTCGCGACCTGTATCGGTCGGCAAGCAGTAAGTCTATGATATTCTTTAGCGTATTTTAGAACTGAAAATGAATAGATGCAGAAAATTAAGTTTTTAGCCGTATTTTTGTCGGAAATCTTGCTTTCTCAGAGCGTTGCTTCGCTTACAGGTATGCAGATTGATTCATTCTAAATTTGAAATAAAGGTTGTTCCATTACTATGAAAGATTCACCATGAATATTCATGTATCATTTCTCAATAAGCCATTAGCTTGGCTTGCAAGTTTAGTGGTGGCGCTCTGCGTGCTGCCTACTATGACGCTCGTAACATCTGCTCAGGAGCCGACATGGCAATGGGCAAAAAGCGGTGGCGGCACCGATTCGGATGCCGGCACAGCTATCACGACGGATGCTTCAAATAATATTTATACCTGTGGAAGATTCTCCGGGTATGCACTTTTTGGCTCGACACCTCTGACAAGTACCGGTCAATCGGATGTGGTCGTGGCGCGCTACAATGCAAGCGGCGCATGTCTCTGGGCGGTGAAAGGCGGCGGTACTGGTAATGATGAGCCCAATGCGATTACCACTGATGACAGCGGTAATGTGTATGTAACAGGATTTTTTACCGGTACGGCTACCTTTGGTGCGGCGACAGTTGTCAGCACCGGTGGAAAAGATGTATTTATCGTGAAGTATAATGCAACAGGTGTGGTGCAATGGGCTCGCCGGGGAGGTTCGGTCGGTAATGAAGCAGGCAATGGGATTGCCGTTGATGCGAGCCGAAATATCTATATTACCGGCGTTTACTCTGATTCTACCAAATTTGGAAATCTCGCTAAGCTCACACCGGTCGGACAGTCAGATATATTTTTGGTACAGTATAATTCTGCCGGTACCGAGCAATGGTCAAAGACTATTGGCGGCGCAGAGTCAGATATGAGCAGCGATCTTGTCGTGGATGCTTCGGGCTTGTACCTGTCAGGAAACTACAACGGTGTGATGATTATCGGCACCGATACACTCACATCACGGGGCAATACGGATGCATTTGTTGCAAAGTACACAAACGCCGGCGCTGCACAATGGGCACGCTCGGGCGGTGGTATCGGAATTGACGCAGCCGTCGCACTCGCGCTCGATGCTTCAGGCAATGTGATGATTACCGGGAATATGGAAGAAAAAGTATATTTCGGTTCCGACAGCGCAACCTCAGCCGGAAACTCAGATGTCTTCCTTGCTAAATACTCGCCAAGCGGCGCATTCCAATGGCTTAGACGCGGCGGCGGTGCTGATGCAGATTACGCGCAGGATCTTGCAGTTGATATCAATAGTAATAGCTTTATCACCGGATTCTTTGGCGGTACGACGACTTTCGGTTCGCGCACGGTGAACTCCGCCGGACAATTCGATGTCTATGTCGCCAAATACTCTTCAACCGGCACGATGAACTGGCTGCAACGCGGTGGCGGCAGTGACTTTGACTTCCCCTATGGCATAGCAGCCGATAAACTCGGTAATACCTTTGTCGTCGGTGATTATTTCTATCAGACGACATTCTGGAATTCAACGCTCAATGGTCTTGGTAACTATGACTTCTTCCTCGCCCGCCTGCCGGATGTCTCGGCAAATGATGCCGGTATTACCGCAATTAATTTCCCGACCGCTCCCTTCCCGCAAGGTGCTGCGGCAGTGACCGTCACCCTCAAGAATTTCGGTTCGAACCAAATCGACAGCGTGAGAATTAACTGGTCATTTAATGGCGCTCCTCAGGCAGCAGTCGTCTATCGCACCGCGCTCGGCGTCGGTCAGACGGCGACCGTAGCTCTCGGCAGTCCGAATTTTCCTGCAAAAACATTCTCAGAAGTAATTGCCACCACCACACTTCCGAATAATACCGTCGATGTCAATGAAGCAAATGACGGTCGGATCGGTCTCGCCGGTCCGGGTCTCGCCCGCGGTGTCTATACACTCGGCGGCGCACCGTCAGACTTCCCAGCATTTACGCAGGCAGCACAGTATCTCAATGCCTGCGGTGTCATGGATTCGGTGATTATTGACGTGCGCCCGGGGTATTATCAGGAGCAGGTCCGATTAACCCAAATTCCGGGTGCTGCAGCGCTGAAGAAGGTGATATTCCGTCAGGAACCCAAGACAGGGTCCAGGCCGATTGTGAGCTTCGGAGCAATTTATCCGAATAATAATGCTGTTCTACTGCTCGATGGTACAGACTGGATCGTCTTTAAAAATATCAACTTTATCTCGACCGGTACCCAATATGCGCAGGTCGTGTCGCTCAAGAACGGTACCACGAATGTCTGGCTCGACAGTAATGTCATCGAGACATCACAGGGAGCATTGAATGACGGCGGTCTCATCTCCGACAACCTCAATCTGGCGACGAATTTATCAATTACGAACAATATCTTTTCGAACGGTGTTTTTGGTCTGTCGCTCGAATATCTTCCCGGCGCACCGATGAACGGTGTGACGGTCTCCGGTAATACCTTTACAAATTACCTGAGTGTCGGTGCCTATATACAAGGCGCAGATGCAGCACTTATCTCCCGCAATTCATTCTCGACGACCTCGACGCTCGCTACGGCCCTTCAGGTGTCAAGCAGTACCAATAATACACAAGTCGTCGGTAATAGCATCACCAATACTCCATCAGGTATTGGTATCAGTATCTTTGGCGCATCGGCTTCCTCGCCCGCACTTGCCATGCTGGTAGCAAATAATATGGTGGGCATCGGCAATAATGGCTCAAGCTCCACCGGTATTGAAATTATGTCCTCAAGCTTTGCCAATGTCTATCATAATACCGTTAATATTGGTTCGACGGCAACGGACGCCGACCATGCAGGACTCATGGTCAACAGCGGCGGAAATATTCATATTAAAAATAATATCTTCTATAATTCCGGTGGCGGGTATGCCATGTCAGTCATGTTTGCAGCGCCGGACCTTGCTATCGCCTCGAGTGATAATAATGTACTCTACTCCAATGGCGCCTATATCGGTGCTTGGGATAATGGCTCAGCCCTGATGAAATTGCCCACCCTCAAAGCATGGCGCGACTCCACAGCACTCGATGCAAATTCAATTTCCAAAGTATTGACATTCCAAAATGATCTGCTCCACCTCGTGAATGTAGATTCAACACTCTTCGGTACAACGAGTCTGCTTTCGATTGTCAAAACGGATTTTGACCGCCAGCCGCGCCGCACGCCGTATATGGGTGCCGATGAAATTATACCGGTGATTACGATTACCAACCAAACAGGACAGCAGTTCGTATGTATGGGGAATACCGTTATCTTCTCCGTCGATGCGACGATTTCCAATAACGGACGCTTCCGCTATCAATGGCAGCGCAATGGAGTCAATATTCCGGATTCTACCCGCCGAACGCTGACAATTTATAATAGTGACTACAATTCGGAAGCATTCTATCGCTGCGTATTAATCGGGAATTCCGGTGCCGATACGGTGATTACCCAAATGATGCAGCTTGCAATTGCTCCGACAACAAAAGTATTTATCCAACCCAAGTCGGTGTATTTATTGCCCGGAAGCAATGCGACATTTGAAGTAGGTGCCGAAGCGGCTCCGATTCTTCCTCAAAACAGAATCTATTATGCTTGGTACCGCGGCACGACGAAGCTCGAAAACACTACCCGCTATGCCGGCACAGATTCTCCAATCCTCCAGATATTTAATGTACAGCCCGCTGATACCGGTCGGAACTATTACGCAATCGTCGAGGGTACCTGCGGACGTGATACGTCGCAGATGTTCGCCGTGCTCCTCCCCGGTGCTACCTTTACCAAGCAGCCCAAAGATACCGCTGCCTGCAATGGTGGAAGTGTGACGCTCTCGGCTACACTACAAACGGAGATTCCGAATGCATTGCTCAAATATCAATGGATGCGCGGAAATCGCTTCGTCGTCGATACCGGTAATTTCAGCGGTGCAACGACTCCTAATCTCACGATTACCAATGTCACTCCCGCCGACACAGGATCTGATTATATGTTGGTCGTGACAGTTGTGGCGAATAATTCAACCCTCGTCACGAATTACGCATCGGTTCGCCTGAATAAAGAAACCGTCATTACCGACGCTCCCCGCAATCAAGCGTCCTGCGAAGGTAAGCCCGTCACGCTCACTGCTACTGCCGACGGAAGCGGTCTCCGCTATCAATGGCAGCGCAACGAAGTCAATATCTCCGGCGCAACTTCAGCGAGCTATACTATTCCAAAATTAGATACCTCTACCATCGGTGCATACCGAATAGTCGTGACAGGCGTATGCGGTACACAGACATCGAACGCCGCAACGGTGACCAAACGTGACAAGCCGGGCATCTTGCTGCAGCCGCTGAAACGCGTTCGTTTGTTCGTCGGTAAACTCCTGACTATTGCCATGGAACCTTCCGGCGCGCTCCCATTACGCTACAAATGGTACAAAAATGGCGTCGAAATTCAGTCAACAGGGGAGAAAATCTACTATAAGAATGATCCTACGCTTGCCGATACCGGCGTTTATTATTGTGTTATAAGTAATGATTGCGACTCGATCCGCACGGAAAATATTGAAGTCTATTACGATCCGACAGCAGTGCATGAAATCGCTGAAGTACAAGGATTTATGCTCGAAAGTCCACAGCCGAATCCGGTTGAAAACTCAGCCGTTATCCGCTTTGTCGTGCCAACGGAATCTGAGGTAAGAATTTCTCTTCGCAACACACTCGGTCAGGAAGTAATGACCATCGCCAATGCGCGCTACGCTGCCGGTGAATACTCGGTCGAACTCAACCCTGCAAGCAGTAATTTGCCGGCAGGTGTGTATTTCACCGAACTCAAAAGCGGTAATGTGCGAATCGTTCGGTCAACGGTGATTATTCGCTAAGCTGAATAATTGCAGACAAATAAAAAGGCGAACCATGTGGATGGTTCGCCTTTTTTTATGTGGAAATATATCGTAACGTTTTACCGGCATGTGCTTTCTCTCTCGGTTGCTACTATCCGACCGGACGAGGAATTTATTAGCGAACGAGCTATCGCATCTTCATCCTCTTGAGGATTACGTACAAATGACTCAGGTATAACAAAACGTACTCC
>JBPOHH010000471.1:0-5359 GCA_052035765.1 Bacteroidota bacterium | reverse complement strand
CCGGTGCATACACTGCGTAAAATCACCAAAACCGGCAGTATGTTTCTTCCTGATGGTAATCATATTTTTGCTCCGAGAGCAGGCGGAGGTGTCGCTGCAATTTCCAATATTGAGAAGGATACCTGGGAAAAGGTCTTTTATGGGGATTCACTCTCCGAACAATACTTTCAAGTCAATGCCTCGGGCACTGCTTTTGTAACGGCAGCACAAAACCGGATAACTCTCTGGAAAATACCGACTGACTTACAACAGGCACAGTTAACCGCCGATTTTTTACCTTCTCAAGATACTATCTACATCGGTACTTCAATTTCACTGACAAACAAAACCTATCCTTATAAACGTGGGAATACCTATCGCTGGGATTTCGGCGACACCACGGCATCGAGCACAGAAACCCATCCTAAACATGTATTTACAAAGAAAGGTGATTTCATTATCACGCTCGCAGTTAGCGATACTCTCAGTAGAAGTAGCTCTATTTCCAAGAGAATTACCGTTCTGAATCCAACGGATGTTTGCGAAGAAAATTCTCTGCATTTGACCGCGCTAAAAATTACTCGCAATCCAAGGTACGCAGAAACGCAGATTCATATTACTCTCGCGCAGGCAAGCGATTACAATGTTCGGATAATGGATAATCTTGGTCGGGAAATAGCACGATGGGACGACCATCAAAGCGCCGGCGACCATGTGATTCTGTGGAATGAAAATGTGCCTTCCGGTGTGTATTACTGCACGCTGAGCGTGGGTGGTGAGGTGCGGATGGTGCCGTTTGTCGTGGTGCGGTGAGAATGATTCTCGAGGAATAGCTATTCTACTCGAATTGTGGGCTCTTTTTGGAGAGCACATAAGTGATGAATACGTTAAGAGTAATTTTTTCATAGAGTAACATTAAGTAATGACTCTACTTCCAACTTGATGGAATAACTAATTTATACCCTGATTTGCTAATGACTTCATCATCAAATAGACTGTCAGCTAATTTTTTCCTGCCAATAATTAACGAACCTTTTGCTACAAGTGCCATTGATGAATTTTGTCTTTTGGGAGGGAAAGCTATCAAAACTCTTTTCGTATTGAAATTTTCGTGAACTGCTTTTATAGGTGGCACTAAATCACTGTCACCTGAAATGAGCATCGCCATATCATATTTGTCTTTGTAGGCATCCATAATGATATGAGTTGCAATATTAACATCCGTCATTTTTTCTTTTGCATTTAGCCAGATGTGTCCGCATCGGTTACATTCAATCGCCCCATCTTGATACTTTCCATAAATGACCTTTACATTGACAGTTTCTAAGGCATCAATGTACGTAGATTGTCGCTTTTGTTTATCAATATTATTATTCACTCTGCTGGTAAAGTACTTGATTTGCCTAAGTTCTTGATTCGGTTGAAGTAAGTTTTCAACTAACTTCTTAAGATTCAGCCAACGGTAGTGATCAAAGCCAGCTTCTCTCATGCCAAAGTAAAGGTTAAATCCATCAACATAGACGACGACCCGCTCAATGGTAGTAATTTCTTTTTGCATATCTGTCTCGTAATATGTTATATTTGTACGCACGAACAACACCGTGGATAGTATCCGCGGTTCGACGCCTCAAGCAATTGAGGCGTTTCTTTTTTGGGTAAATTACCATTTTTTTCTCTATTTCACTACGTCCAAGAAAATGTTGGTGTCGGCGATAAAAATATTCATTTCTTCCTACAGTAGTGTTTGTAATTCTTCCCGAAATTCTCCCACTGATTTCCCCATGTAATACGCGACTTCGTTCAGTGTAATCACTTCATTTGCAAGAGCTTGATAGAGTAGCAACACAAAACGGTTCGGTCTTTCATCTGCAGGGTATATTCCCGGCTCATTGAGGTGTAAGCGGCGCGCTCGATACCCGATAGTGAGGCGTTTATAGACTGCTTCCGTAATAATTCCAAGCCGCACAGCTCTTGAGAAAATGGCAGGGAATGAAATCCCCCATCTGCGTTTAATAAGCTCTAACTCATTCTGATAAAAATGAAATCTATTCTTTGAAAGCTCTTTTTCCGCCATTTCTTTGGGATACAGTACGGCACAGGCAAACGTATGACAGAGTTTTTCAGATTCTTTATGGGATAGACTATCATCAAATTTCAAACTATGGTGCGCCAGTTCGTGGAGAGACGTGAAGCGCCTCCGAACGACATCTTCTCCATCCTCCAATTTTCTCAATGAGATAATTCTTTTACCATTCACCGTGGCTTTTAAGCCATCAAATGATTGCGGAGCATCAATTTCAACGACATAATAGCCCTTATCTTCGAGCATCTTTACCACATCCGGAATTGGGTCATAACCCAAATCCCACGCTTCACGAAATTCTACCGCCGCTTTTTCCGCATCTTCTGCTGAACGAATTACAGGTTCGTAAATAAAATACGTCTTTTTATTTTCAATATTTAATTCATCTTCCAGCTCAAATACCAACCCAAGCTGATGTTTAATTTTTTCAAGAATTGCCTCGTTGTCACTTTTCAACAGTTTCGTGGTTCGCCTGTAGTCAATCTCTGCATCGAGAACAATATTTTGCACTTTAAAAAAATAATCCGGCGTCACCCCAAGTGCATCTGCAAGCCGAATAAGGACGTCCGACCCGGGTAGCATCACATCAGTTTCATACCGCTGAAGTGCTTGCCGAGAAACGTAATTATCAAGTTTGACAGATAAATCTTGGAGAGACAGACCGGCCATTTTTCGAGCTGCTACCAAGCGTTGACTAAAGAGAGAAGATGTCGTTTTCATTTTGATTACAAAGAATGGAAGTATTTGTAGGCAAAAATACAAAAAATATTAGATTTGACTACAAATTATTTTTCTACCCAGCTTACGTACAAACCTGTGGAAGTAATTGAAATTGTTCATCAGCGGAGTGCGGTACTGCATGCTACATACGAGTGGTGAGGTAAGTATAGTGCCTCCCCTACCGGCTACGGATTATACACAAGTTTACAAGGTAATTTTCTGCTACATTCTGATCGCTTTTCTCGTCGATAGAGATAAATGACGGTCGGAAATTTCTCCAGAGGAGAACAATAGTAATAGAAAATCTGTTGCAAAAGATCATCAAAGCTCCAGAGGAGCGAAATTTTAGACCGCATAGATGAAATATGTCGCTCCTCTGGAGCTTGTTTCCACCAATGATACGTTTTCTATTAAGATTTTGCCCCGCTGGGGCAATTGTAATGACCAATACATCCCATCAATGATAGCTGTAAACTTGTGTATAAACCGTAGCCCTACCGAACAAAAATTGCCGGTACGACCGATTGTGGTATTTTTGCTGCAACTCTCTTTCTTTCCTCCATTTCTACTCCTATGGCTGCCGGATTCTCGCTCGAAAAGTGGTATCTTGACTGTACGACCGAGGACGGCGATTGTGCTATCGGGTATCATGCACAGCTTTCACTGGGTAAACATGCCATTTCGTATTCGGCGCTGCTGTCTTCTATCTCAAAACGTATCCGTAATTCAACTACGTATCGGCAATGTCCTGCTCCTGTTCTCGCCTCAGACTCTCGCATCACTTGGCATGCGCCAACTCTCGATTTCAACGGCACATGGGACGCACTTTGTCCATCATATTCCAAAATCCTCCTCGATACCCACGACGGCGGACTCGTCGAGTGGGAATGCCTTATGCCACTGGCAAAAACTACTGTTCGCCTTCGGGATAATACTTTCGTCGGCAATGGCTATTGCGAACGCCTCAGACTAACGCTGCCGCCGTGGAAATTACCGATACGCGAACTCCGCTGGGGACGCTTTACGTCGCAAGAGGCAAGCGTTGTTTGGATTGAATGGATTGGCGATGTACCTCTGAAGATCATTTTATATAATGGCTTAGAACAGGCAGCAGGAAGCATCGGTGATACATGTATCCAAACATCTGATTTTACACTAGAATTGACTCCTGAGCAAACTCTTCGCGAGGGATACGTGGTGCATACTGCATTGCGGAATTTCCCGGGCATCAAGAGTATCTTACCGGCACAAGCACGTAATTTATTTGAATGTAAATGGCTTAGCAAAGGGATTCTTACGATCGGTGAGGACGTGCAGTATGGCCAAGCAATACACGAGGTCGTTCGATGGTGACACGCATGACTACCTTCTACAAAATCGCGTACGGCGCACTGTTCGTCGTTCTTCTGCCCCTTCTTCTCATTCTCTGGTGCGGGAAACTAGATGCCGCATTCCCACTGCCAATGCCGCCGTGGCAGGATTTAGGAGCAATTCTCGGTATCACCGGCGCGCTTACCATGCTGTGGTCAATGCTCGCACTACGCATATACGGCAATGGGTTACCGATGAATGCATTTCCGCCTGACCGCTTTGTCTCGCAGGGACCCTATCGCATCATCCCGCATCCTATTTATGGTGGCGCGTCGCTTCTTACGTTTGGCGCAGCGCTTTGGCTTGAATCTCCTGCCGGTTTCTGGATAGGCGCGCCGGGGTTTACCCTCGCCGCTGTCGCTCTGACGCTCGGCTATGAACGCCAGGCAATTCATCAGCGGTTTGGTGTGCCCGCGCGACAGACACTTCTCCGGCTCCCTCTCGACGCTCCTCAGCGGCGGGATGGCGCCGATATCCTCTCGGCAATTGTCTTCACCGGACTTCCATGGTTTTTTGTCTATGAAGCAGCACTGTTTTGGGGGAAGTTTTATGGTGGAGTAGAACTCTCCTTCGACTTCGAGCGAACATTCCCCGTCTGGCAGCAAACGACAATTCTCTATTCTTTTACCTATGTATTTGTAGGGCTTACTCCGTTTTTTCTGCGTTCCAAGCGTTCACTCCGCCGTCTGATGGTAGCCGGCAACAGCGCGACGATTATCGGAGGAATACTCTTCTTCACGCTTCCGATTCTTGCCATTCCGCGGCCATTTACTCCCACGGGAATGCTCGGCGAACTCCTCATGCAGGAGCGTGCATTCGATGGTGCGAGCGCGGCGTTCCCGTCGTTTCATGCGCTCTGGGCGATGCTGGCAGCGAGAGCGCTGTCGAAAGAATATCCGCGCTATAAGGTTGTGTTTATTGGACTTGGACTCGCAATTTCTGCGAGCTGTTTTACAACCGGCATGCATTCGGTGGCTGATATCACGGCAGGAATTCTCCTTGGATTATTATGCTTTGAATACCGTAGCATCTGGCAATTCACCCTCCGCACCGCTGAACGTATTGCAAACTCCTGGCAGGAATGGCATTTTGGACCGGTGCGGGTGATTAATCATGGTATGTATGCCGGACTTGCGACCCTCGCCGGAACGCTGATGGTGAGCTGTCTGCTGGGCGGCAATGAACTCGCCGGTGTAACGCTTGTCA
>JBPOHH010000532.1:0-3720 GCA_052035765.1 Bacteroidota bacterium | reverse complement strand
CGGTGGAGAAAATGAAAGAACATAATTTATTCACAATACATATTAAACACACATGAAACCAATCAAGACCTTAGCACTTCTAGCATGCCTCGCTCTCCTTACCACAGCACGTATAAATGCACAACATGCTGTCTGGCAACCAATTATCGCGGAATTTAAAAATGCTACTTTACGGGGTGTAGCACAAATAGGTGATAGTACGATAGTTGCTGTCGGCGAGTATGGAACCATCGTGCGAAGTACAGACCTAGGTAATGATTGGAGGAAATTCACCCATCAACCGATTGGAGGCGAAGTAACTCTTCTGACAAGCGTTGATGTTTTTGCGGATAAAACTTGTATCGCCGTTGGAAATTCAGGGACAGTTGCTCGCTCGCAGGATGAAGGTAAGACTTGGCAAGTCGAAAAATTAGGTTCTGAATTGCTCACTAAAATCCGGTGTAAAGACAATCTTGGGATAATAGTCGGAGAAAAAGGCGTAATACTGCAAACAACGAATAATGGGAAGAATTGGACGCGCATTCTCTCAGGAACAACCAATACACTCAATGACATACTGATCGTATCGCCAAACAGTATATTTGTTGTAGGAACAAATGGCACATTGCTTCATTCGGCAAATGAAGGTCGTACATGGGAGCCGCGCACTGCATTCACGTCAAGTACTATAGCTAGTATATGCGGAGACAACGGGAAAATAATCCTAAGTGCTGACAATGCAGAGATCCACCGTTCAGTCGATGCCGGTAGTACGTGGGCGAAGGTAAACAGCAATCAATTACCTCTCAAATCTCATGCTCTGGCAATGAAAGGTGATACCGTCATCGGAGTAGGAAATGTGGACCCGACGACTGAGGCACAGTTCTTTTCTTTTGATGCCGGCTTGACATGGAAACAAGTTGCTACATCGTATCACAATTATGATTCCTACATCACACTAACAGCAAAAAAGGAATTTTTGATCTGCGGAGCTTTAGGTCATATTTCCATGATTCGTTCGAGTGATGTAATCGCCGATACATCGGGGGCAGGGAATATAGGGCTTGGTAAATTTTTATTTCGATGGGGAGAATTAAAGAGCATAAGTGAAGTACGGAGCAAGTCAGGCACTACGATTTCGATGTTTCTTGATGGTCAGATTCTCACGACACATGACGGTGGTACATCGTTTGATACGTTGGCGTTCCAGCAGTATGTGTTTCCGGGTCAAAATGTATATTTACAATCGAAGCACTTGTTTTTAAATGACAAAGATGAACCCATGGTTCGTTCGGAAGTACGGAGTGGGAAAAAATTTCTGTCCTCGCTTGCAGTATATGATCGTCAAAATGCTCAGTGGAAGTATCCATTAGTAGGAGACAGTACACCGTATTACCGAACTCTCGATGTGGTGGGCAAGTATTGCTGCGCAATTTCCGATACAAACGCAATGATGATTAGTACAGATGGTGGAACTGCTTGGTATGAAAAGAAAGTACCCCTGCAAGTTAGTAGTCTCTCGTTGACAGCGTCCGGGGGGATATGGATGATGTTGTATTCGAATGGATACTATATACTTGGCAAAACACGGGTGGATTCTGAAAGTATACAACTCTATGACTCAACGAACTACGCACGCAGTATTCATGCAAGAGATGATGCAGTCTATACTTACGGTTCGGTGAAAACAGGAAATTCATACGATGAAACAATGAAACTAAGTCAAGATGGTGGAATTACGTGGCGCAGTATTTTTTCACAGAACACAGCATACTATACAGCTTCAAAGATAGTCATCGGCAAGTCGAATGGGTCAGAAATAGTGGTGCAAAGACTTTCCTCTGCTGAACTCCGCTATACCACCGACAATGGACTAAAGTGGGTAACACTGCCATTAATCAAGCAGATACCGAACGCAGATATAGACTGTTTGAATGATAGCACAATCTTGGTGAATTTACTGTCAAGCGTATGGAAGGTGTCGTTACAACGCCAAGTGAGCGGAGTATCTCCCGAGCCGCCATTGCAAAAGGATGCCGTTGAAATCTATCCCAATCCTGCCGAGACGATGGTAAAAATTAATCTGACCGATGATGTACATAGAGAGGTAACATATCGATTATTTGACAATTTAGGCCGTTTGGTATCTACGCGCACCGGAGGAAGGGAAGCCATCATACCGGTATCAGACTTGCCGACAGGAACATACTCAGTGCTAGTCTATGTTGGTGAAATATATCATGCGAACGTGATTTTTGTGAAAATATAAGATGCAATGCACAATTTCATTCCCATAAAATCAGCTCTTCCTGACTAGCCATCGGCTTTAGCCGGTGGGATGCGTGTCGGAAAAGATTGCGGCTTTAGCCAAACTCTACTGTCGTGAAGGTTGTTACCAATCTGACCGTATCCATGTACAGATGAAACACCGGCTTGGTGAAACATAAGCCGGTAAAAGAGTAGGGGTAGATTTATCTGCATCTAAGAGATGGAGATAGTAAGCATGGATAAGCAAGGCGTTCGATAGGCAAGTGTTTACGTCCGGTTGAAAGAACCGTACGGACGAGAAAATTGTACCAACATACTCAAAATCATAACCATGCAACCATTAATAGGCATAGGATATTGGCACGATAGCACTCATCCCGAATTTCCGGATCCGGGGAGATTTGTCGATGAAGAATGGGATAGAGAAGAAAGGGCAAGCATTATCGAATATTTACGGTCAGGACATTCTCAGCCGTATGCTTGTGGTGGCTCGAGTTGGTGCAGATTCAGGTGCGGAAATTCACGTCTGGGCTCCGGAGAATTCACCGATGGCACGTATCTTTGGCCGCAAGGATTGGTGCATTATATTGAAAAACATAGCGTTCGATTACCCAAAGAAGTTGTCGAATTTATGCTCTCCAATCCTCGTGTCGATTCCATTGAAGATAATGCAAGTGTGGATTGGACTTGGTGGAATTCTCAATTCGGGTGGAACACAACAATCTCTTCCTATCAAACGCCAACGGATAAGGGGACGCTGATACTTAATCGGCTAAATGCCTTGCAAAAACTGAAAAAGGGCGATGTATTACGCAAGTATTTGCTCGGTAATTTTCAAGTTAAATGCACGGAAAAAATGATTAAAAGTGTAGTCGATGGGCAAGAAATATACATAACCGGAGATTTTGAAGACGTTCACAAATTGCTCGCAGACTTCCTCGCGGTTGGAATAGATGGAAAGTTTTTAACCGCTGATCAATGAAATAACGGAATCAGTATATGCTAAAGCAAAATAATTAGTAACAAGCGTAATAACGTAACATTCTCACAAAATTCAACATCCCATGATAACTGGAAACGATCTCATCAACTTAGGATATAAACCCGGCAAATGGTTCAGAGAAGCGATTGACGTTGCGAATCAACGTCAGCTGAGCGGCGAGAACTTGCTGGCGTATTTGGAAACCCCATGCGTCCGACCACGATTGAACCTCATGCGCAGCCCGTGTCCTATTATAAAAATATCAAGCCGGAGTCCGAAGAAGAAATTGCCAATGTCGAAAGCGTATTCGAGACGATGGATGAACTCATGAAAACGCCGACCATCGTTGGCGGGGCGGTGATGCCGGATGCTTGTCCTACCGGAGGCGTCGGGCAGATTCCCGTCGGTGGTGTGGTGATTGCCAAAAATGCAATTCATCCTGCCATGCACAGCGCTGATATTTGCTGTTCGGTCATGATGACAAACCTCGG
>JBPOHH010000270.1:0-5710 GCA_052035765.1 Bacteroidota bacterium | reverse complement strand
TTTCGCCGCCGGCAGGTGACTGCAGGGTTAGATTAACGGCTTGTATAGTAAAGGTACTCAGCGACAAAGAGGTCACACCCGGATTCGAAGCATCGGTAATACGGATGAGGCCTTGTGTGGTGTTGACAGAGGGTACCACCCATGTCACTTTAGCATTTCCGAATTCACGTCCACCGGTCTTGGCATCGATATTTTCAGCACCCGGTACAACGGTCCATGTCTTTCCATTATCGAGTGAATATTCAATTTTCACGCTCGTTACTTTGGTTGAAGTCCACCGTATTTCCTCTGTTGATCCGGACTTAAATTGGTGATTGGCAAATGGATAATCTACTTTAATCATCGCCGTTGAAGGTTCGGTCAGACATACTTTCTTATCTGCTGCTGCCCGCAAGACATCCGCAACACGCGTCAGGAAGGTAAAGGGAATTCCTTTATTCCACAAATGGCAGTAGCTCATAATAGAGCCCGTATTATAGATCGGATTGCCTTTATTACATGCATCGGAATAGAAGATACTCGTTGAAGCCACACCACTTGATGTGCAGCTGTCGAGAGCGGGCTTCCACCAGCAATTATGCGTGTGGTAGGCAGCAAGATTATGTCCGATTTCATGGGCAATGGTCGATGCTTCATCGCTGTAAGCAAGTGTCGGTAAAGACATATAGCTGGTAATACCACAGACGACATATCCGCTCAACGCACCATCGGTATTATTGCACATCCCGCCGATACCGTTGGAGATACCGAGCACTTTGGTCTCACCGGCATTGGAGAGCACACAGACGAGATCACGAGCCTTGCTTCTTGTCTGCCATTTTGCGACGACATCTTTGAGCAGCTTGTCATTCTCACCACCGGAATTTGCATACGGGTCGGGTTCTTCGGTGGTATAAATCTGCGCTTCGATAATTTTAAAGGTAACATTTACTTCATCTTCATAGACGACACTCACCATATTAAAAAGCGACACCACATACTCGGCCGATTTATCATAATCATTGCGAATCTTGTAGAATTCATCGGTCGTCTCAACAATGACTTCAATTTCCAGCAAACGGTCGCTGAGGGCACGTTGATCTCCATATTCGGCTCTCAGCTCTTCCACCGAAGGAATAGGCAGCCCCATTTCAGGAGTAGCACAGGAGAATCCGGGCGTTTTATTCTGTGTTCGAAGAGCGCTTTCCTCACCAATGACATGATCACGGTTGCCACCGGTGGATGTCGAGTACGGACTAATGACAAATTTATCGCCATTTGAATGCATCACACAGCCGATCATATCACCGGATGCATAATTAAGAATTACTTTCGAACCAGGTTCGCCAAGAATCGTACCGCGGTAGGCAACGACATTTGGTGCAGGTACACGCTTGCTCCCTTTGAACCATTCCGTATTTTCATCGACCACAGAGTGAACGGGCGTGAGTACCAATGTGCCGACCGATGAGTGAGATACAGGAAATTCATTGATAATAATACTCTGCTGACCGGCGGTAAATGCTTTCGTAAACGCCGGTACATTCACCGAAAATTCACGGGCAGAGGTAGAGAGGGTGATGGGAATTTTTGAGACCGATTTCGCAGCTGGAAATTTGAGAAACGACGATGCGTTAATCTCAGCTGCAGACGTAGTGCCTGCCGAAAGCAAGAGCAGAGACGCCAGAAAAATACCAAGAGTTTTCATAATGCTACCTTTGGATAAATGTATTATAATTATTACTGTTGTTTGACTTGTTTATGTACCGGCACCCAAATTTGGTCGTGAATTTCCTCGGGCGATGCTCCTCCATCGAGTACAATGAATCGACCGGGTTCACTTGCTGCAATCGACAAATACCCTGTACGGACTTTGTCAAAAAAACTCTCGCCGGCACTCTCCATTCTATCCGGAGCGCTTTCCCCTCGCGCACTAGTACGACCCAGACCGATGGTCGTCGGAACATCGAGAAAAAACGTTAGGTTGGGTACTAAATTATTCGTAGCGAATTTGTTACATGAGTGGACGTCGTCGATATCTATTCCACGTCCAAACCCTTGATAAGCAACGCTTGAGTCGATAAATCGGTCGCAAATTACCAATTTTCCCGCATCTAGCGCGGGGCGGATTACTTTTTCGACCAATTGCGCGCGCGCTGCAACGAATAAGAGCAGCTCGGCACGGATGCCGATTTCATTGGTATTGGAGAGCAAAACTTCGCGGATATTCTCCGAGACTTCATTGCCGCCGGGCTCACGCAGAGCGAGAACGTCGATTCCGAGACTACGCAAACGTGCCGACAGAAGATTGATTTGCGTTGTCTTGCCGCTGCCGTCGATACCTTCGAATGTAATAAACATATTACCTGTCCCCACCTTTACCTACAATGACTACAATTTCGCCCTTGAGCGATGCCCGTTCTTTCATACGCTGCGCAATTTCACCGGCTGTACCACGCAGGAATTCTTCGTATAATTTTGTAATTTCCCGTGCCACGCAGACTTCCGTATCTGCTCCCCAGATTTCCACAATTTCCTCCACCAAATGCATCACCCGATGCGGTGATTCGTAGAAAATGGTTGTTAAACCATAGTCTTTGGCGCGCGTGAGGAATGTTTTGCGTCCTTTTTTATGCGGCGGAAAACCCATAAAAATAAATTCTCCCGATTCCATGCCACTGCCGACCAATGCCGGAACAAATGCCGTCGCGCCGGGCAAGGCCACTACCTGAATTCCTCCGGCAATTGCACCATTGACGATGCGATTTCCCGGGTCGGATATCAGCGGCGTACCGGCGTCACTGACGAGTGCGACAATCTTGCCTGCCTGCACCTGCTGAATCATCGCCTCGACCTGTGACTGCTCATTATGCTCATGGCAAGCTACGAGGCGCGGCGCATGGATGCCGTATAACTTCAATAATTGTCCGGTAGTACGCGTGTCTTCGCAGAAAATCACATCCGCCGCACGTAGCACCTTCAAGCTCCGCACGGTAATATCATCAATATTCCCAATCGGCGTGGGAATGATATAGAGTGCCGGCTCAATGGACGTGCTTTTTTCTTTTGTAGGCGTTATCATCCGATATCCGAACCTTTCTTTTTCTTGGCTTGACGTAATGTTTTGAAGAATTCCTGCAGAATGCCCGAACATTCCGCACCCAAAACGCCCTCCGTCACCTCGCACCGATGATTGAGACGTGCATCGTTCAGCGTGGTATAAAGTGACGCACAGGCACCTGCTTTGGGGTCGCGGCAGCCGTAAATTACTCTCTCCACCCGCGCCAGGACAATCGCCCCTGAACACATCAGGCATGGTTCGAGGGTCACATAGAGCGACATTCCCGCAATACGCTTGGTGCCGGCACTTTCAAAAGCGCGTGTAAGTGCCACGAGCTCGGCATGAGCAAGCGGGAGCATATCTGTTTCGGTTGTATTATGCGCGCGGGCAATAATTCTCTCTCCAATGGTAAGTATCGCACCTACAGGCACTTCGCCTATTGCGGCTGCTTTGGCGGCTTCTTTGAGCGCAAGCTGCATCATTTCTTCATCGAAGCTCATTGTGCGGCAGTATTCTTTCCGGAGATATTCTCCAAGAGGGCAGGCAGATTCCTGCAAATATCCCGATTCCCTTCCAGAATATTATAGTCCAGCAGATTCTCCGGCTTTACCCATTCGAAGGTATGGAATACTTTATTGCGCGGCGTACCGGAGTATTCGTCAATTAAATAGAAATGTACTAAGAATTTACCGCCGTCGGGATAGATCGACTCTTCGCTATGCATCAGACAGTTTATCACGGCAGTAATGCCTAATTCTTCCTCCAATTCACGGATCAATGCCTTCTCCGGTGACTCGCCTTTCTCGATTTTCCCGCCCGGAAATTCCCACTGAAGAGCATAGCGTGCGGTGGCATTGCGCTGACACAGCATCACCGTATCACCCTTGCGGATGATACCGACCGACACACCGATGACAGGGACAGTATGCATAACTTATTCTCCCAAAACGGAAATAACAATTTTCTTTCCAAGCATAAGCTCAAGTAAATCTTTCCTTCTGCGCGCGCCCCAGAGTTCGATATCGGCGCCAACGCCGGAACCCGTCTGCAGGTAGATATGGATTAATTCCTTTTCCTTGAATACCTGCACCGCGCTCACAATCTGCTGCTGACGGCGATCGAGCCCTTCGGCAATTCTGAGAATTCCGGCGAGAATAGACACAATACGCTGTTTGTCGGCCGGCAATCGGGTATAATTCACGTGTTTCTTCTTCGGATTACTCTTGCGGTGATAGCGTGCGATATTGGCAATGAGCTCGGCTTCGTCATTGGTAAAGCCCGGCATCACGCAATTAAGTATCATATAATACGAATGCTTGTGATGTTGATCAGGACTGATGTGATATCCCACGTCATGGAGCAAAGCCGCCGCTTCGAGGAGTTCGCGTTCGGCATCAGAGAGCATAAACGCCGGCAAAAGCTGATCAAAAAGCGAGAGTGCGAGATTCTTGGTATGATTGGCATGCGGCAAATTGATCTGATACAATTCACAGAGATGATAAATGGTCTCATAGCGCAGGCGACTCAAGTGGTGAAACGCTTTAATGTCTTCGTTTTTCTGTACGGTATCGAAGAGAATACCTTCACGAAGAGCATACGCAGAGAGCGTAAGACGTTGGATATTAAGGTTAATAACAATCTGTTCGAGTATCAGCGCGCCACCAAGAATAATATCTGCACGATTCGGTTCCATCCCGGGAATCTGCGCGCGCGCCGCGGACGTACCTGCCTGTATCAGCGAATCAATCACGGCAAGCAATTCATCCCGCGTGATGTGAATACCGTTGATGACATCCGGGATACGCTTCCCGGCAGCCGCGAGCACCATACCGGCGAGCGTGTGCGCCGTGCCGGAGGTAGCAACGGCAATTTCAAAACCGGACTGAAGAATTTGCTGAAAGGTAGGAGCGAGCTCGCCGCGGATAAATTCACGGCATTCATTGACTTGTTCGAGTGTGGTCTTCTCGGTCGTAAAGAAGCGCTGTGACATCCGTATCGCGCCAAGCTTTGCGGAATTGATGAGGTAATGTTCGCCCTTGACGCCCACCACCGTTTCGGTGCTCCCGCCGCCGATGTCAATGACGAGTGCTTTTTTCGAGAGAATTGGTACGGCATGAATTGCGCCGACATAAATCAAACGGCCTTCCTCGACACCGGAGACGACTTCTATCTGAACTCCTGCAATTTCAAGTGCTTGACGCACAAATTCATCTTTATTCAGCGCTTCCCGCACGGCACTTGTGGCGATTGCGCGGATTGGCGCTTTGGCTTTTTTGGCCATTGTGGCGAATCGTTTGAGGGCAGCCACGCCACGGTCGATTGCTTCGGGGGAGATACGTTTCATATCACCCGAACCCGACCCGAGGCGCACCATTTCTTTAGCTCTGGAATGTATCTGCAGGATACCTTTGTCATTGACGGATGCAATGACTAAATGGAAGGAATTTGTACCAACATCAATCGCCGCAATCAGTAGATTTGATTTCATTCAACACGCCTTTCCGGTTCCTTGGCTGCACCTTTGAGTACCACAATATCATCGTTTTGGTAGAGAATTTTGTCCTTCGGAGAGGGCGGCTTTGTCGTACGCTTTTGGCTCACATTCCCTACAAACATACGCCGAAGTGCTCCTAAAATAAACGTAATAGAAGCAATGATTGCCACGACCAC